>JBDSVO010000313.1:0-2562 GCA_039927215.1 Gemmatimonadaceae bacterium | reverse complement strand
GCGAGACGGCGGTCGCGCGTCGCCTCTTGTTTGGCAGTGATAATCCAGTTTGTGACGAGGGCGCGGTAGCCGGGCGGTTGCGATTGAAAGAATTTCCAGGCGCGCTTGTTCGCCATGAAGACTTTTTTCACAGCCGGCGGCAGTTTCGCAGGTTTGCTTCGCTCGAACGAATAGATGCCAGATTTCGCGGGATCGCGCGCCTGGAATGCCCGCTTCCCAGCCGCTTGCATGAGTCCGGTGCTGATCAGCTCACCGGCTCGGCGAATGTTGACGTTGCTCCAGATGCTGCGGCGTCTCCGAGGCGTGAAGCGGATCACGTAGCTCTCGGCGTCGATCGTCTTTCGAACTCCATCGATCCAGCCGAAGCAGAGTGCTTGATCGACCGACTCGGGCCAGGTGATGCTCAGTCTGCCCGTTGCTTTCTTATAGAAGCCGACCCAAAGCTCGGTTTCCGACTCGTGGTTTTGCTCGAGCCAGGCGCGCAAGTCGGCCGGCGTTGGAAAAAACTTTGGCTGCATGTTCCCCTCAAGGGGCAGCTTGAGGGGCCTTTGCTGTCGCGTTCACCCAGCGCGCCAGCCAGTTAGCGACTTCCTGATAGAATAATCGAGAATTGTAAGAGTTGAGAATCCAGTGATTCTCCTCGGGCCAGACAAGCAGCCGACTTGGAACCTGTAACCTCTGCAGGAGCGACCACATCTCGAGCGTGTTATTCATCGGGACACGATAGTCCCGCTCGCCAACTGAAAGCAGCATCGGCGTCTTGAACTGCGCAGCAAATCGCGCTGGATTCTGCGTTCGCCAGACTTGATTCTGCTCCCAGACAGGACCGAGCGACTGGATCTCGCGGTGATAGATCCCGTCGGACGTTGCCCATTGAGACTCGAGGTTTACGAGACCCGCGTGAGCAATGAGTGCCTTGAAGCGAGTGCCCGACCACGCTTCGAGCGCATTCGCGAGATGACCTCCATAGCTCGCGCCACCGGCAACCTGCCGTGAGACATCGATGAATGGGAAACGCCGAATCGCCTCGTCTGCGCCTTCGATCAGCTCCTCCGCCGGCCCGCGCAACGGATCACCCTGGATATTCTGCGCGAACTGCTCGCCGAACCCTGTCGATCCCGTGTAATTCGTCATCAGCATCACATATCCCGGCCTTGCCAGGAGATGATAATTCCAGCGCAGCGAGATCTGGTCGCGCCACATGTTGTGCGCACCACCGTGGATCAGAACAAAGAGCGGATACTTCTTGTTCGCGTCGAAATTGGGCGGCAGCACGATCATGTTGTGAATTTTTCGGCCGCGCTTCGACGTGAACCAGAAGTGCTGCGGCGGCTGCCAGTCGATTTTTTGCGCGTCGGCGACTGCAAACTCCGTCAGATTGCGGTGCGACTTCCCGTTTAAGTCGATACGGACTACTTCCGCCGGATCGACCGACGACGCCCAAAGGGCGATCACCACGGGCGAAGTGTTTGCGATTCGCAGCGCGCTGTACACGCCACGCTTTGGGTCGATGAACAGCCGAGCCTGCCCGCCCTGCGCGGGAACCGTGAAGAGCTTTTCCAGACCGGCGTCTTCGGCTGTGAAGTAGATCGTCCGGCCGTCGGGTGTGATCACGTAGTCGTCGACGGAACGATCGGTCTGAGCGACGACGCGCTCGTTTTTCATCGCCGGCCAGTCGAACGCCACGAGGCGCGCGAGGTTGTAGACCTTCCTGTTGTTCGGCGAGAATTTCACATAGAGTGTCTTCCCGTCGGGGCTGAACGAGGGACCGGAATACTCCCCGTTTGAGGTGGAAATGCGCTCGGGCTCACCGCCCGTTGCCGCTACGCGATACAACTGCACCGGAACTTCGGCGTACGCCGCAGTATTGCGCGCGGTTGTGACAGCGAAGACGATCGACTTGCCGTCGGGCGACCACGCAGCGTCGATATCCTGACGCGAACCTTCGGCCGTCGGAGCGCCAAACCCTGGTTGACCAACGAGCTGCGTTCCAGCGAGGAGATCCTTCGGCGGTGCGCTACCCTCGATGTTCTGAACGATCAGGTGCACCTGCTTGCCATCCAGCCACCGGTCCCAGTTGCGCACAGGAAAAGCGTCGTAGATGCGGACTTTTTCCTTTCGATCCTTCTCTTCCTTCGCGGCCTTTTTGTTCGCTTCATCGTCGAAAGCGCCTGGGTAGACGATGCTCGAGTAGATGATGGTCTTTCCATCGGGACTGAATCGCGGAGTACGCGCGCCTGTCGAGAGAGTTGTGATCCGCTTCGCTGCACCGCCGGCAGGATCCTGGAGGTAGATCTGGTTGACTTCATCGCCCTCCCGCTTGGCAGAGAAAGCAATCATCCGGCTGTCGGGGGACCAGGTGACATCGCTCTCGCCGTCCTTTGTCTCAGTTATGCGGCGAGGCTTTGCCTTTCCGTCGCTGCTGACGATCCACAGATCGGAAGACTGCTCCTTCGACTCGTACGCTGGGTCGGTGACTGAAAAGACCACCAATTTCCCATCGGGACTGAGAGCCGGAGAGCCGACGCGTTTCATGAGCCACATCGTCTCGTGCGTTAGCGG
>JBDSVO010000312.1:0-13249 GCA_039927215.1 Gemmatimonadaceae bacterium | reverse complement strand
CCGCGCTTTCCCGAATTTCGGAGCCTGCCGTTTATCTTACGGTTCATGGCCGACGAACCGTCCAACCTCCCCGCAAGACAGGTCCCGCTCGATCGAGTGACCATCGAGCGCGTGCTCGCGCGCGCGGCGGAGCTTCAGGCAAGTAGCGGCAGCGACGACGGAGTCGAGAATCTCAGCGAATCGCAGCTGATCGAGATCGGGAAGGAAGTAGGAATCAGCTCGACGACCCTCACGCAGGCACTCGCGGAGGAGCGTTCGCGGATCGCTGTGCCCGAGGACCACGGGCTTGTCGCGAGCATCACCGGACCCGCTGTTGCGACCGCTTCGCGCGCCGTGCGCGGTACGCCTTCCGAGATTCTTGCTTCGCTCGACAGCTGGATGCAGCGGGACGAGTGCCTCCAGGTACAGCGCCGGTTTCCGGACCGCGTCACATGGGAGCCGAAGGTTGGATGGCTTGGAGTGCTTCAGCGCGGGTTCAACGTCAGCGGGCGTGGATACTATCTCTGTCGCGCCACCATGGTCGCAGCGACGGTGGTTCCCATTGAGGGAGGACGAGTGCTCGTACGCCTCGATGCGGATCTCTCGGAGAGCAGAAATTCCCGCCTCAAGGTCGGCGGTTCGCTGGTTACAGGCGGAGTGCTCACTGCAGGCGGGCTTGGCGGTGCAGCGATTCTGGCGCACGTGGCTCTCATTGTCGTCGGCGGCATCGCTGCCGTGCCTCTTCTCATTGGCGCCGCGGCCGCGTACGGAGTGGCAAAACGGCACAGGGAGCTTGTGATGCGAGTTCAGCTCGCCCTCGAGCAGACACTCGATCGTCTCGAATACGGCAGCACCAGGAGGCTCAGGTGAAGCGCATCACGCGCGTTGGCATACTTGGCGGCGGACTCATGGGAAGTGGAATCGCGCAGGTGTGCGCACTTGCCGGCTTTAAGACAGTGATGCGCGAAGTGGCCGAGCCTCTCTGCGACAAGGCGCTGGCGAGCATCCGCAAATCGCTCGAGAAAGGAATCGAGAAAGGAAAAGTCACGCCCGAAACCCGTGACGCGGCGCTCGCAAACCTGACCTGCACCACCGAAGTCGCGGAGCTGAGCGAGAGTGAAATCGTGATCGAGGCTGTGTCGGAGGATCTCGAGCTCAAGAACACGCTGTGGAAGCAGCTGAATTCGGTCTGCCCGCCGGAGACGCTCTTCGCATCGAACACGTCGAGCCTGACCATCGCCGCGATGGCGTCCGTCTGCGGCCGGCCCGACAGAATGCTCGGCCTTCATTTCTTCAATCCCGTTCCGCAGATGAAGCTCGTGGAGGTGATTCGCACAATCACGACGAGCGATGAGACGATGGACATCGCGTTTGCCTTCGTGCAGCAGCTCGGAAAGGAGCCGATTCGCGCGAAGGACAATTCGGGGTTCGTCGTGAACCTGCTGCTCGTGCCTTATATGCTCGACGCGATCCGTGCCCTCGAGGCGGGAGTTGCATCCGTCGAGGACATCGACAAGGGAATGCAGCTCGGAGCCGGGTATCCGATGGGCCCTTTTACTCTTCTCGATTTCGTCGGGCTCGACACAACGTACAAAATCGCCGAGATCATGTTCGACGAGTATCGCGAGAAGCGGTACGCGCCGCCGCCACTTCTCAAGCGGATGGTCACGGCGGGAATGTTCGGCAGGAAATCCGGCCGTGGATTCTATGATTACTCCGAAGCCCAACCGCGGGTGAGCGCGCTCGGACTTTGACGGCACCACTTGCCCCGCTCGTTCCTCCAACGGATTTCCGCGGTGTCTTTCGCGACGACGCGGCGGCGTGCGCGGTTTATTCCGAGGCGGCGGGGATAGGACGCATTATCCCCCGAGCGGTCGCGGTGCCCGTAGATGCCGGCGATGTCGTGGCGATCGTACGCTGGGCGCGGTCCCGCGGAGTTCCCATCACGCCTCGTGGATCCGGCACCAGCATGGCAGGAGGAGCGATTGGCCCAGGAGTCATCGTGGACCTTTCCTCTCTAAATGAAATCGGCGACGTCGATTCTTCGGCAAAGCGAATCACTATCGGTCCAGGTGCGTTACGCGCGGACGTCACTGCCGCGGCAGAAAAACACGGGCTGCGCTTTCCGGTGGATCCATCGAGCGGCGGCTACTGCACCGTCGGCGGGATGGTGTCCACTAATGCGGCCGGCGCACACTCGCTTCGATTCGGATCCACTCGGCCGTGGGTGTGGGCGCTCGACTGCGTCTTCGCCGACGGATCCCGAGGCAGGATCGTTCGGGGCAGTGCTCCTCCGACACACCTGCCGGCGATCGGCAGGTTTCTGGAGCAGGTGCAACCGCGAATCATCGATCGTCGAAAAAAGATCGACGCCGCGCATCGTGGCGTAAGAAAGGATTCCTCGGGGTACGGCCTTCGCGCGTACGCGGAGAGCGGCGAGGTCATCGACCTTCTTGTCGGAAGCGAGGGGACACTCGCGGTTGTAGTCGGAATCGAGCTGGCTCTTTGCGAGCTGCCCGGAGCGACTCGTGGAGTGCTCGGCGCGTTCAGCTCGCTCGACGCTGCTGTCGATGCGGCCTCAAAGGCGCGCGACTCGGAGGCGGCGGCGTGCGAGCTCCTCGAGCGGACCTTCCTCGATGTCGCCGCCGCCGGACGCGACGAAGACGTTTCTCCGGCTACTCGTGCTGCGCTCACTGCGCTGCCGGACGGTACCGCCGCAGTGCTTCTCGCCGGCGTGGAAGGCGAGACGGATGAGCTCGCGGCGTCGGAGGCCGAAAAGGTCGCGAAGATTTTTCGTCTTGCAGGATCGACTCACGTCTCCATAGCCGGCACGCTCGGCGAACAGCACGAAATCTGGGAGCTTCGCCACGCGGCGAGTCCAATCCTTTCCCGGCTCGACCCGAATCTCAAATCGATGCAGTTCATCGAGGATGGCGCAGTTCCGCCTGAAAAGCTCGCGGATTACGTGAGGGGTGTGCGAGCCGCGCTCGACGCACACGGGGTGAGAGGCGTGATCTTCGGTCATGCCGGCGATGGGCACGTTCACGTCAATCCGCTGATCGACGTGAGCAAGCCCGACTGGAGAGTGACGGTAGAGCGAATCTTGCTGGACGTTGTGATGCTCACGAGTCGCCTTGGAGGGACGCTGTCGGGAGAGCACGGCGATGGACGGCTTCGAACGCCGCTCCTCGTTGAGACCTGGCCGGAGGAGGAAATCGATCTCTTCAACCGGGTCAAGGTCGCGTTCGACCCCGACGGACTCTTCAATCCGGGAGTGAAGATTCCGCTGCCCGGTCAGAAGCCAATCACCGACGTGAAGTACGATCCTGCACTTCCTCCGCTTCCTGAAGAAGCGAGAGCGGCACTGGATCTTGTCGCCGCGAATCGCTCTTACGCGACACCTCGCCTGTCTTTCATCGACCGGGTCGGATAGCTTACCGCGGTGATTTTTACAGAACCGCGCGTCACTCTCCTCGCGCGCCCGTCGTTCGCGGAGCCCGAGCACCTTCCCGTGAAGTGGCTGGGAGAGAGCACCGACGGCGAGCGGCTCTCGGAATTCGCCGGGCGTCTCTGCTACATGAGCCAGAAGAATCCGGCGAGCCGGCCGACACGCGAGTACCTCGAGAACATCAAGAAGCAGGGACACGGGAGCGTGCTGGAGCACGCGAACTACTCACTCCTCCTCGAGGGAGTGAGCCGGTCTCTCACCCACGAGCTCGTGCGGCATCGTGCCGGCTTCGCGTACTCCCAGCTCTCGCAGCGGTACGTCGACGAGTCCGAGGCGAATTTCGTGATGCCGCCCGCGATCATCGGCGACGAGGCGCTGGAATCGCGCTGGCGCGAGCAGATGGATGCGGCGCAGCAGAGCTACGTCGCGCTCGTGGAGTCACTGATGCAGCGCTACGCCTGGGTAGGCGACAAGATCCACCGGAGGAAGATGGCGAGAGAGGCGGCGCGCGGAGTTCTGCCGAATTCCACCGAGACGAAGATCGTCGTGACCGGGAACGCTCGCGCCTGGAGAACGATGCTCGAGCTCCGCACGAGCGAGGGAGCGGAGCTCGAGATCCGCCGGTGCGCGGTGGAGATTCTCAGAGTTCTACAGGGAGAAGCGCCTGGATTTTTCTCCGACTTCGAGATTTATCAGGCGACCGATCGCTGCGACGCGGCGAGGATTAGCTACCACAAGGTCTGATTTTCCGCGGAGTCGATTGGAAGGGAGCCCACTCAATTTTCTCAGAGGCTCCAACTGGAAAAATTTTCTCCGAAAAATATTTTCTGAATCGCGGAATAATTATTGCGCAGTGTGCGTTTTGTTTTATACTCGTCACTGTGAATCCATCGCGCGCATTTTCGTAGGGACCGATGACTCGAATCGGGTTCGCCTACAACCAGAAGCCAGAGCAGCCTCTCATCGGCAACGAGGCGACCGCCCACCAGAAAACGGTGGATGACGGGGAGCTTTCCCGTCTGCAGAATGAATTCTCCGCCGACGACGAATTCGCCGAGTGGGACAGCAAGGCGACGATCGACGCCGTCGCGAAAGCCCTCTCCGCTCTCGGTGAAGTCATTCGCCTCGAGGCTGACGACGATTTTCCGGAGCGTCTGCGCCGTGTGAGGCCCGACATCGTCTTCAACATTGCCGAAGGCAAAAACGGAGTGAATCGCGAGGCACACGTGCCGGCGATTTGCGAGTTCTACGGCATTCCCTACTCGGGGAGTGATCCTCTGACTCTCTCCCTCTGCCTCGACAAGGCCCGGACCAAGGAAGCATTGTCCGCTCACGGCATCCCCACTGCGCGGTTCGTAGTCGTCCACGAGTTGGCCGATCTTCCTCGCGCCATGGAGTCGCTCGAGCTTCCCCTCTTCGCCAAGCCCATTCACGAAGGGTCGTCGAAGGGAATCACAGAGCGGAATTTCTGCGCGACGAAAGTTGAGCTCGAGGCCCAGGTGAAGGTGCTCCTCGAGACCTACGACCAGCCGGTGATTGTCGAAGAGTATCTCCCTGGCGCCGAGTTCACCTGCGCGGTGCTCGGCAACGGGAAGACGGCGAGAGTGCTTCCGATCGTCGGAATGAATTTCGCCGCCCTCCCCGAGGGCGCGCTTCCGATCTACGGCTTCGAAGCTAAATGGATATGGGATCGCCCTGAGCGTCCGCTCGAGATGTTCAAGTGCCCCGCCGACATCGGCCCGGCTCTCACGCGTGCCATCGAGCGAGTGACGCTCGATGCGTATCGCGTCCTCGGCTGCCGCGACTGGTCGCGAATCGACGTCCGGCTCGATGCAGCCGGCGCGCCCAACGTCGTCGAAGTGAATCCACTTCCCGGAATTCTCCCCGATCCCGCTGACAATTCCTGCTTCCCAAAAGCAGCGCGCGCGGCGGGGATCAGCTATGACGAGCTGATTCAAGCTTGCCTGAAGCTTGCTGCAGTGCGGCACGGAGTGCCCGTCGGCAGCCGGCTCAAAAAGATGCGCAACGTCTCGAAGACAGCAACCCGCCCGCGCGCCGCGCGGTCGCGCGACCTCGATGGTCCGGCTGTCGTCGATTCCGTTTCCAACAGACTGACCGCTTGATCGTCAGATAGTGGGACTCCCTCGCCGCGCGATTTTCAAATCGCCGCGGTGTGAGGAGTCAGGCAGCAGCCCAGACTCAGATGCATTGGCCCGCGAGGGAATCCGCCTTCGCGCGCACAGGAGGAGAAGCGAACATGAAAATCGGAATTCTGTTCGATGCCATGTCCGCACTTGGACCACTCCCCGACGGACTCATTCTCGAGTCGGTCGAGGCGGTCGAGGGCGCAATCGCCGCGTGGAGCAAGAGCCACGTCGCGGTGCGCGTGCCCGTCAATCCCGACGGCCGGTGGGTCGAGCGTGTTCGTCGCGCGAAGTTCGATCTCGTCTTCAACCTGTGCGAAGGAATCGACGGCGTCGCCGAGTTCGAGCCGATGGTCATCGCGGTGCTCGAGCTGTTCGGAATTCCGCATTCCGGAAACTCCAGCGCCACGACGGCTCTCTGCCTGCACAAGAACGTCGTGAATACTCTGCTCGACAGCGCCGGACTCCCCGTGCCACGCTGGTCACTCGCCCGGCGAGGCGAGGATTTCACGAGCGTCGGCTTCCCTGCGATCTGCAAGCCGGCTGCTGAAGACGCGTCTATCGGCATCGAGCAGCGCTCGGTCGTGCGCAGCACGCGCATGCTGGCCGATAGAATCGCGGCGATGCACGAGCGCTGGGACGAAGTTCTGATTCAACGCTACATCGATGGGCGGGAAGTCAACGTCGGCATCGTGGGTGACCGGACGCTGCCCATCGCCGAGATCAACTTCGGTGAGATGCCCCGCGGGATGTGGAAGATCGTCTCGTATCGGTCGAAGTGGATTACCGGCAGCGATGAGGATCTCGGGGCTGCACCGACGTGCCCGGCTGATCTGCCGAAGCCGCTTGCGCGCGAGCTGGAGAGGATCGCCGTCTCCGCGTGGCAGGCCGTCGGTGGCAAGGGATACGGCCGCGCTGATTTCAGAATCGATCGCGCGGGGCAGCCGTGGCTGCTCGAGGTAAATCCGAATCCTGATATCTCACCTACGGCAGGACTCGCGCGAATGGCTGGAGTTGCCGGGATGGATTACACGGCGCTCGTGCGGACGATCTGTGAGATCGCGCTCGAGCATCCAGCGGTGAACGCCGCGGAGCTGTGGCCGCGCGCGCTCTTGTTATCGGGAACGAGCTGGTCATGAAGTCACGCATCGGCGCGTCATCTGGCGCGTACCGTGCAAATGCCGCGAATGCGGCCGATCCCGTCGGGAGTCGGGCGGGTTCCGGAACCATCCTCCTCAATGAGGCCAGCGCTTTTCGAGAGCGGGCCGCCAGGGAGCAGTAAAAGAATGAGCGAGTGGCAGAAAATCATCAGGGACGAGAGTATCGCTACCCTCGAAAAGCTGGCGGAAAAATTCGGCCACGACGTGATCGACGTCGAAGCCCTCCGCCCGGCGTTCGACAACTTCCAGATGCGCCTCACGCCTGCGGCTCTCGATGCGATCAAGGAAGTCGGCGATCCGATGTGGCAGCAGTACATCCCGACGGTTGAAGAGCTCGACATCGTCGATGGCGTCATCGACTCGCTTGACGAGGACGGTGACTCTCCGGTGCCGAACATCACTCACCGGTACCCGGACCGCGCACTCTTCCTCGTCAGCCCAGTCTGCGCCACGTACTGTCGGTTTTGTACACGGCGCCGGAAAGTGGGCGACCCCGAGAAGATTCCGCTCAACCAGTTCGACTCGGCATTCCAGTACCTGCGTGAGCACACCGAGATTCGCGACGTGATCATGAGCGGTGGCGATCCGATGATGCTTAGCGACCGCCGGCTGGAGTACCTCTTCCAGCAGCTCCGGGCGATTCCGCACATCGAGATCATTCGGATCGGGAGCCGCATCACCTCGCATCTGCCGGAGAGGATCACGCCGGAGTTCTGCGAGATGGTGCAGAAGTATCACCCGATCTTCATGAATACGCACTTCAATCACCCGGATGAATTGACGCCGGCGGCGGTGGCAGCGCTCGATCGCCTGTCGAAGGCGGGAATCTCGCTCGGCTGCCAGACAGTTCTGCTCAAGGGAGTCAATGACGATCCGAAGGTGATGATGAAGCTGATGCACGAGCTGCTGAAGGCGCGGGTTCGTCCGTACTACATCTACATGGCCGATCAGGTCGCGGGGGGCGAGCACTTCCGCACGACGGTGCAGAAGGGCCTGGAGATCATTCAGGCGCTGCGCGGCTGGACGTCGGGTCTGGCGGTTCCGCAGTTCGTGATCGATGCCCCAGGCGGCGGCGGAAAAGTTCCGTTGCTTCCGGAGTACGTCGAGGAGATCAACGACGACGAGGTTGTCTTCCGGAACTACGAAGGCAAGCGCTTCACGTACAAGCAGCCGCGCACGGGGGTTGTCGAGCGAGACGCCGAGCCGGATATCGTGCCGATTCGACGCGGCAAGAAGAAGGAAAAGGAAAGAGTGGCGAGGACGAAGCGGAGGAAAGCTTCGGGAGAGTAACAATGAAGGCCGCCCGAGGGGCGGCCTTCTTGATTTTTCGGATCACGGACCGCAGCGGTTTCAGCTCGCTCAGTAGAGAACGCGACTGAAGAAGGGCAGCATTTTTCCTTCAATGCGTGCCCGGACCTGATCGCCGTGGCCGCCCTCGTAAAGCTCAAACGAGTGCGAGACCTTCAGCGACGACAAGAGGGAATCGAGCTCGTTCGCTCGAATCGGGATATCCCTGAAGCCATCGAGTGTACCCGCATCGAAAGCGATCTCCAACTGGCGCAGGTTCGCCGCATACTCCTGAGCCATCGCGAGCGGACGGACGCTCCATCGTCTACCGATCCGCCGGTCGAGTATCAGCGTGTCGCGGCGCATGACGTAGGGCAGCGAGATGTACAGGGGTGAACGCGATATGTCGGGCGCATTCGCTGCCCCGAATGCCATCAGAAGATTGGTGACGAATCCTGCCTTGGCGTATCCTCCCCAATCGCGAACGGTCCTCGCGGTCCGCCAGTTTTTCTCGTACTCTCGCGTGTTCCAGTCGGCGAAGTCGAGGCAGCACGGGCTGAGAGCGTACACTGCGGAAAAGATTCCGGGGTGACGCATTCCAATTCTCAATGCGCCGTAGCCACCCATCGAATGACCGGCCAGGCCGCGCCCAGTGCGGCTTTTCACCGTTCTGTATTTCCAGTCCACGAAGTTCACCAGGTCGCGCGTGATGAACTGCTCCCAGTTCCCCGTTACCGGTGAGTTTGTGTAGAAGCTTCCGTTGTATTTGTTCCGTGCGCTCGGCATGACAACGATCATCTCCCGGACCAGCCCTGCCTTGATGAGGCTGTCCATCGAGACGCGGATGTTGAGATTCTGGTACGCGCCTTTCACGAGCGCGCGGTCATCGGCGTCGAAGCCGTGCAGAAAATACAGGACCGGGAATCGGCGCCTCGGCAGCGAATTGTAGCCCGGGGGCAGGTAGATAGAGATTCGATCCCATGCCGGGTGTCCGATCAGGTTGCGCCGGAGGGCGGGCGCAGGCACCGAGTCGCGATGAATGACGCCTCCTCCCTGAGGGGCTGCAGCGGGCGGCGCGGCCAACGTCGCCGCAACGCCGATTAGAACAACCCCTACAGCGCGACCACAGTGCATCCGCGTTCCTCAGCGCGTGTATCGGCACCGCGATCGATCGCGTCACGGAGCTGATCGGGATCGCCCGTAAAAATGCCGTCTACTCCCATTGCCAATAAAGACTGCATTTCTGGCTGATCGTCACTCACGTAGGCATGCACCAGAAGACATCTCGAGTGCGCCGATTCGACTAGAGCAGGTGTAACGTCCTGCTTCCAAACGCCAATGGCAGCCGCGTACGAGCGCACGTCGGACAGCTGCGCGACAATCGCGGCTGGATCCATCGCTGCGAATACCTGAACCAGTGGAATCGTCGGATCCAGCGCTCTTACGCGAAGAAGGCTCGCCTTGCTGAACGACTGAACGAAAACGCGGGGGACGTCGGAGCTCGTGGCGCTGATTCCGTGCTGATGAAGTGCGGCGACGATGTCCGCTTCGACTCCAGGATACGAGTCGGGATCCTTCGTCTCGATATAGAGCCGTGTCGTCGCGCCGTAACGTGCCAGCACATCAACAAGTCGCGGAACGCGGAGACCGACGAATTCAGCACGCGCCAGTGAAGGATAGGTGGAGTTGAACCACGCGCCCATGTCACAGATCTCGATCTGCGCGATGGTTTTCTCGCCAAGTAGCCCGGTGCAATCGGCCGAGGAACCGCGCGCCGTCCGGTTGAGAGTGAGATCATGAACCACTACGAGCACACCATCCTTTGTACGCTGGACGTCGAGCTCCAGGTAATCAGCGCCAGCCGCAATTCCCCTGTCGTACGCGGATACTGTGTGCTCCGGAGCAGTCGCAGAGGCTCCGCGATGTGCGATAACAACGGGTTTGCGACTGGCCGGAGAGTCAGTTACCTCCAGCCAGTTGCATCCGATGACCAGTAGAGCGAGACAATGAAGTGGAGCCCGAAAATCCACTCCTACTGGACGACGCTCACCGTCGTTGCCCCGAGCGGCCGCGTGTATTTCTTGTACCAGCTCATCATGTAGAGCTGCGTCCTGATCCAGTTCGATGGCTTCGAGCCTGTGCCGTGGTACTCACCCGCGAATCGAAGCAGCGTTGCCGGCACTCCGCGCATCTTGAGCGCCGCGTAGTATTCCTCCGACTGCGGCATGGGTGTCCGCAAGTCGAGATCCCCGGTCATGATCAAAGTGGGTGTTGTCACGTTGCCGACATACATCAGCGGCGACTGCTTCAGCCACTGCTCAGGTTTTTCCCAGAAAGGCGCATCGAAGAAGTTAAAGGTGAATAGCGGAATGTCCGTCTGGCCGGCAAAGCTCATCCAGTCGATCACCGGACATCGAACTGCAGCAGCGGCAAACCGGTTCGTATGGCCGATCACCCAGCTCGATAGCACTCCACCGCCGCTGCAGCCTCCGACGTACATCTTCGTCTGATCGATGTACCCGCGGCCGACGACAGTGTCTACTCCCGCCATCAGATCGTCGTAGTCCACACTCGGATACGCGCGCTCGATCGCGTTTCCGAAAGCACTCCCGTACCCCGTGCTTCCACGAGGATTCGTGTACAAAACCACGAATCCGTTGGCCGCAAAGTTCTGGAACTGCGGGCTGAATGCGCCGGTGTACGAGCCGTGCGGACCTCCGTGAATCTCCATGATCATTGGATACTTCCTGGAGCGATCGAAGGACGGCGGCTTTACAATCCACCCGTCGATCATCGCGCCACCAGTCGATCGGTAGGTGATCTTCTCCACCTCACCCAGGCGAATGCCACCCAGCACATCGTCGTTGGCTGCGGTGAGCCGGACGATCGGGCTCCCTTCCTTCTTCAGGTCAACGCGCGCCACATCGGGCGGGCGGTCGACTGTCGCCCGGAGAACGGCACCGATCCCATTTCGGGAGACGGAGACGAGCGAAAGCGTGTGACTGCCTGACGTCAGCTTGCGGGGACCGCCCTGGAATCCGGCGAAGTAGACGTCGGACATGCCGTGATCTTCGGACGAGTAGTAAACTCCGCTGCCGTCGCTCGCCCAGATGAGACTTCCAGGATCGCGGTCTCGACCGGCCGATATCTGTCGCATCGTGCCGCCGTCGAGCGGCAAGACGTAGACCTCGCTCGCCTGATAGCTGGCTTTGGTCGCAGGGTACCCGGCAAACGCGACGAGCTTCCCGTCACGTGAAACAGCGGGGCCTCGCCACACGCCGTCCTGCGCGGTCAGTCGACGCAGATTTCCACTGCCGACATCGACGACGTAGATGTTGCTGTTGCGATAGTTCAGATCGGCGGCCGAGTCATTCATGCCATCGACGACGATGCTGCGGCCATCGGGCGTCCATGCCCACCCGACATTTCCGTCGAGGCCGTCGAACCTGGCGCCGACGCTCCATTCACCGGAAGTGATCTGCCTCGGCGTACCGCCCTCGCTGGTGACGACGAACATGTGCCGGTAGCCCGGCTCCGAGAAGCCGCGCTGGTCCTGGCGGAAATGAAGCTGCTGCACAATTCGCGGCGCAGCTGTCCACTTTCCTCCTTTTGGCTCCTTCGGCATGTCGATCTTCCAGTCAGGAGCCTTGGGAACGAACATGCTGAAGCCGATCCATTTTCCATCGGGCGACCACCCAATGTCCGCCGGCGTTTCTGCGACAGTAGTCACCTGCGAGGCGGGTCCTTCCGTGCCGATCCATTTCACGAAGACCTGAGATCCCTTTGGCTCGCCGTCGGCGAGATAAGCGACACGAGTGCCGTCCGGCGACCAGCGCGGATTGCTTCCCCTCACGAGAAATCGGTTGCGCGACCCGTCGACATCGACGATCCAGAGGGCGCTTTCCCATTTGTCCTCGAGCTGATTCACCCAGCGGCGCGTGTAGATGATCTGCCTGCCGTCGGGCGAGATCCGCGGATCTGCGATTCGCTCGAGGTCGAGCGAATGCTCGGTGGTGAAGAGAGTGCTCGAGCGGGTTTCCTGGGCAAGGCTGGGGAGAGCGAGCAGTATCGGGACGCCAAGAACCAGCGCACGGAACTGGGGCAATCGCATGCGACCTCTTTTTTTAAGGAGTTATCGATTACTGAAGCTTCGCGGCTTCCTCGGCGAGAGCTCTCGCCCGCGCCAGCAGACCATTCTGAGCTTGCTGATTTCCGGCGTCGCCCGCAAGCGCCGCCTCGGCCGACGTCAGGTCGGCGAACGCCTCCAACTTCCTGGGATGTCCGATGAGGCGCGCTGCCGAAGCTGGATCGAGCATCCGCATCAATGCCGACTGTGGGCCGAGGAGCGTGGTGTAGGCGTCGTTTATTTCCGTGCGCGCGGCAGGGAGATCGCCCGTGGCGCGAAGTCCCATCGCACGCGCAATCATCGCGGCAATTTTTCGCAGCTCGCGGAGGAGAAAATCCTCCTGTGATGATCTGACCGGCATCCCCTAATTGTATCGCATCTGGTGTAGTTTGATGTCCAGCATGCGCTGCAGGACTGCGAATCGAGGGCCCTTCCGGATCCAGAATTGGGGTCTTCTCCCGATTGAGTGGGTGTTTCATTGAGAAAAACCCAGTCAGTGGCGCGTTTTCCGTCTACTGTTGCTCCGTCGCCCGTTTATCCGTGAGCGATGGATTGCCTTACGTTCGGGCTTGGCGCCTTGGCTGATCCGAAATCGTTCGTTTCGACTGCTGTGCCGCGGCGACAGCACATTGCCTTATGCAGGAGTATCGCCGGCTCCGCGTTTGGACAAAGCCCGATGGTGAGTGGAAGACACTCTCCGAGGAGACCATTGACCTTCGTCGAATGCCCTTGCGGCCTGCGCGCGAAGGTTCTCTCGAGTTTGCTCAGCCGGAGTCGAAATCACGGATGAACGGGCAACGGAATGACGGTACACGCAAAACGCGCCACTGACCGGGGTTCCCTCCCTGAATCACCCGCTCGATCGGGTGAAGACCCCAGAATTGAAAGGGCCGCCCTCATCGGGCGGCCCTTTCGCTTCAGTTGCGTCGGACAGGTCAGTTGTCGTTCTGGTCTCCCTCGTTGTCGTAGCCAAGTCCATCTGCTTCACGAAATCGATCGAGAATATTACTGACTACATCCATCCCCTTCTCTCCCATCGCTGCTACTCCGTTGATTCCACGCCCGAACCATGCACCCAGATCGAGGCGAGAATCCGCACTCGCTC
>JBDSVO010000311.1:0-3374 GCA_039927215.1 Gemmatimonadaceae bacterium | reverse complement strand
TGTGTCCGAGTCCCCGGCCCGACATCATCGGAACTGCGACGCCAAGCGAAGCGATGAGTGGCGCGATCACGAGCGACACCTTGTCGCCCACGCCACCTGTCGAGTGCTTGTCGATCCTCGGTGCTGTGATGTGCGTGATGTCGAGCACTGATCCGCTGGCGAGCATCGCGTCGGTCAACGCATACATTTCTTCCCCGTCAAGACCGCGAAAGAAGATCGCCATAAGAAGCGCCGACATCTGATAGTCGGGGACATCCCCGGCAGTGTAGGCGTTGATCAGCTCGTGCCACTCCGCGTCGGTGATGCGGCCCGCGTCGCGCTTCCGCTCGATGAGACGTGGGACGATCATTCGTCGTCAGTCGGTGTATGGCAGACAGCTGGCACTATCTCGTCTCCCCGAGGAATCGATGCGCGTAAGTGTATTGACCACAGTAATGCTTCTCGCGGCGTCGAGCGTCGTCCGTGCCCAGAGCGCTGAGGAGCAGATCAGAGCCGGCGACCGCGCGTACGACGCGAAGGATCTCACGACCGCGCTCGGTCTGTACGGAAAAGCCATTGCGGCCGAGCCGAAAAACTACGAAGCGCTGTGGAAGGCAGCGCGGACATCGGTCGACCTCGGCCTTCCCGCTTCGACAGCGGCACAACGCAATGCCCTGTTCTCAAGCGGCGAACAATACGCGCGGAGAGCGGTCGCGGCGAATCAGGGCGACGTCGAGGGTCATTTCGTTCTAGCGTGGGTCCTCGGCAGGACAGCGCTCTCCCAAAGTCCCCGAGGCCGGGTGAAATACGGCAACGAGGTTCGCGCCCATGCTTTGGAGTGTCTGCGACTCAAGCCGGCTCACGCGGGATGCCTTCACATCATGGGGATGTGGAACGCCGAGATCATGAGGCTGAACAGCCTCGTGCGTTTGATAGCGAGGAGCGTGCTGGGTGGAAAGTCGTTCGGGAGTGCGAGCTGGGCAGAGGCGGTGCGCTACATGGAAGCGGCGGTTGCGGCAGAGCCGCGCCGCGTGGTGCACCGGCTCGACATGGGAGAGGTCTATCGCGATGCGGGCCAGAAACAGAAGGCCCGGGAGGCGTTCGAAACCGGCCTCAGCCTTCCTTCGAGCGACTACAACGATGGCCGGTTCAAGGCGGAGATTCGCTATCACCTCGACCGCCTTTAACCGAACGGCGTCTTTCGCTATTCGGGTGCGACTCTCGCGTCCCGCTCTGCCCTCTGCCGATCGACCGCTTTTTGTTCCTGTTTCCTGTGACGGTCGAGGTCATGCTTGCGTCTAAGAGCTGAAGCCCGGCGCAGCTCCCGAGCTAGCTTGTCCCAGGGCCTGTCCTGACCGCGGAGATGGCGGAAGCGGTCGCGGATGTTGTCCCGGGTGTCCTCCCCACTCAGGGGCGCCGCCAGCAGGGCGATGCCCGCTCCAATCGCAAGGCCTGCAAGAATCCCGATACCCAGCATGCTGAGGCCTGCTTTATCTGGTACGTTCCGGTAGGATGAGCCGGCAGGACGCTTCCTGGGCGGAGTGATCGGGCGGGGCAGTTCTTCGCCTGCAGAGGTCGTCGACATTAGCTGGATGAACCGTATGGTAAGAATTTTGCTCTTCTATCGTGGGTTGCAATACCCATGCGAGGTGACCGGATGAATGAGTCTGGTAAGACTGGTAAGACTATACTGCTCGTCGAAGACAATGAGGACAATCGAATCGTCTATTCCACCATTCTGAGGCACTTTGGCTACAACGTCACCGAAGCCTGGAATGGCGAAGAGGGCATCTCAAAAGCCAGGTCCGGGAAGCCGGATCTGATCCTGATGGACATTTCCATCCCGATCATCGACGGGTGGGAGGCCACTCAGGTTCTGAAGCACGATCCGGCGACGAAGCACATACCGATCATAGCGTTGACCGCGCACGCGCTGGCGTCGGATCGCGAGAAAGCCTTCGAAGTGGGATGTGACGGATATCTCGCGAAGCCGTGCGAGCCGAGAGCGGTCGTCGCCGAAGTCCAGCGATTCCTGGGCCGCAATAATGGGCACTGAAGCACCGAAACCGTACGATTCGAAGAAGAGACTGCTCGTTGTTGACGACCACGAGGACAACGTCGAGGTGCTCCGGGCCCGACTCGAGGCGCGGGGATACGAAGTAAGGGGCGCGAACGACGGCCAGGCAGCCCTCGACGTTGTCGAACACTGGATTCCGGACCTCATACTCCTCGACGTCATGATGCCGAAGGTCGACGGGCTCGAGGTCGTCCGTCGCCTCAAGGCAAACGAAGCCCTGCCTTTCATTCCGGTGATCATGCAGACCGCCCTCGACTCGACTGAACGCATGGTTGCCGGATTCGAAGCCGGCGCGGACGACTACGTGACGAAGCCGATCAATTTTGCCGAGCTCGAGGCTCGCGTGAAATCGCTGCTCCGCATCAAGGCGCTGCAGGAAGCTCTGGCGGAGCGGGAGCGCGAGCTTTCCGAGATGAACGACAAGCTTCTGCACATCTCGCTCACCGACGGCCTCACGGGGATCGACAACCGCCGGTCGCTGGAGCAGCGGCTCCACGAAATGTTCGAGCACTCGTACCGGCTGCACGAGCCCATCTCGTGCGTGATGTGCGACATCGACCATTTCAAGAAAGTGAATGACACCTACGGACATCAGGCGGGGGACGAAGTTCTGAAGCAGTTCGCCGGGATCCTCAAATCCGAAGCGCGGGAAATTGACCGCGTCGGACGCTACGGCGGTGAGGAATTCCTGCTGCTTCTCCCGGGAACGGTGCTCGATTCGGCCGTGACTTTCGCCGAACGGCTGCGGCATTGTATAGAGGAGCATACTTTTACGTACGACGGCGGCACGCTCAAGCGGACGATGAGCTGTGGGGTGGCATCATGGCCGCACCCCCGCGTCGCCGATGCCGAAGCGATGCTCCGCTCGGCGGACGATGCTCTGTACGTTGCGAAGGAGCTTGGACGCAACCGAGTCGTTCGCTTCGACAGCGCAGAGTTCAACGCGCACACCGAACCAGAAGCCCAATCGGATGCCAACAAAGCGAGCGGAAACCACCACTTCGCGGGCCACGAAGCCGAATCCGGCGTCGCGGGCAGCGCAGTTGAGGGAAGCGCTTAACCGGGCTTCACACGAGTACTACGTCCTCGACCGCCCAGTCCTCAGCGACAGGGAATACGACGAGCTCTTCCGCGAGCTGCAGACAATCGAGGAATCACATCCGGAGCTGAAAACTCCCGACTCGCCCACGGTAAGAATCGGAGCCGCGGTTCAGAGTCAGCTCGCCAAGCATACACACATCCAGCCGATGCTCTCGCTCGGAAACGCATTCGACGATTCCGAGCTGCAGGCGTGGGAGGAGCGGCTCGTACGTCTCGC
>JBDSVO010000310.1:0-6014 GCA_039927215.1 Gemmatimonadaceae bacterium | reverse complement strand
TCGACAGTGATTTCCCTGTAACGCTTCAACCGAACCAGACGAGGGGCTCCACCCGCAATATCGAGTTCAAGATCGGTGACGGCCGATCGCGCATCGTCGCCGAGACGTTCAGCGGACAAATAAAACTTCAGCGTGGCGACGGCCGCGACACCAGGGACTGAACACCATAAGACTTGCCTTCATCGGATTGCTGATCGCGGCCTCCACGCGGATGGGAACTCTGTCGCGTGACGGTGACATGAAGTTCAGCACGGTGAATGGGGGGATCACAGTCGAGACGCCAGCGTCACTCGATGCGATTGTGTCGCTTGACACGATGCACGGCGGAATCTCCAGCGATTTCCCCGTTCAGATCACCGGCGAGTTCGGCCCCAGGCACGCCGAAGGAACAATCGGGCGCGGCGGACGGCGAATCAGGATGAGCACGGTGAACGGAAGCGTGGAGCTGTTGAAGGCTCGCTAAGTCGCGTTCTCCAGCCCCGGGGGAAACGGAGGCCGAAGGCGCACCGCCCTTGGTCCCATTGCGTGGGCTTCTGACAAATTCCGTACATCAGCAGTCGTCCTGACGCTATTTGCAGGGCTAGACTTGCTGATTCGGAACCGAAGTCATTCCCTTTGCGTAGTGCTGCCAGATGCGACGCTTCCACTCACATATTTCGGAACGACTCGTTCTCTCGCTTGCCGCAGCCGTCTGCGCGTCAACACCCGCGCCGGCCCGCTCGCAGCAAGCCGGCCAGAACCATCCGGTGACGCCGCCAGTTGCGCAGGCCGCGCAACGTTCCGGCGCGATTCAGGTCGACGGCAAGCTCGACGAAGCAGCGTGGAACGCCGCGACTCCCGTCACGCAGTTCACTCAGTCCGATCCCCGGGAAGGTCAGCCGGCAACGCAGCGCACCGAGGTGCGTTTCCTCTACGACGAGGGCGCTCTGTACGTTGGCGCCCGCATGTATGACTCGCTCGGCGCAAAGGGAGTGACGACGCGACTCGTAAGGCGCGATCAGGCGGAAGAGGGCACCGACTTGTTCGAGGTCATCTTCGACACCTTTCATGATCATCAGGGCCGTACCCGGCTCCAGCTCAACCCGTCCGGCGTACGCAACGATGCACTCGGATCGGGCCAGCAGCACCCTGACCCGTCGTGGGATCCGATATGGGAATCGGGCGCGACAATCGACTCGCTCGGCTGGAGCGCCGAGATGCGGATTCCGTTTTCTCAGCTCAGGTATCCGCGCGCGATATCGCAGATATGGGGTCTGCAGATACGGCGTTACCGCGTCAAGAACGCCGAGCTCGACAACTTTGCATTCTGGCTGAAGACCGAGACCGGCGGACCGAACAGGTTCGGGCATCTCGAAGGGCTCCAGATTCACGCAGTGCCGCAGCGAGTTGAGGTCCTGCCATACGTTTTATCGCGCGCATCGTATGTGAAGCCGGCCGTTGCCGGCGACCCGTTTCACACCGGGCATGCCTACGACGTGCGCGTCGGAGCTGATCTCAAGTATCTCCTCACGTCGAATCTGACGCTCGACGCGACGATCAATCCCGACTTCGGCCAGGTCGAGGTCGACCCTGCTGTCGTAAACCTCAGCGCATTCGAGACATTCTTTCCCGAGAAACGACCATTCTTCGTCGCCAACTCCGGTGCGTTCGATTTTGGTGGGTTCAGCTGCTTCTTCTGCAGCAACACGTCGTCGTTGCCGAGCTTCTATTCGCGGCGAATAGGCAGGTCACCTCAGGGCTCCGCTGACGGCACATACGTCGACTCACCCGAGAACTCGACGATTCTTGGAGCAGCGAAGATCACGGGTAAATCCGCTGGCGGACTTTCCGTGGGATTGCTCGACGCGGTGGCTCGGCGTGAGATCGCTGCGGTGATCGACACCGTTGGCGGGCGACGCCAGTTCGAGACCGAAGTCGAGCCACTGACGAATTACGCTGTTGGACGCGTGAAGCACGACTATCGCGGCGGAAACCTCGTCGTCGGCGGCATTGTCACGTCAGTCTTGCGCTCTCTTGGCGACTCCGCGCTCAGCACGCGACTGTCGGAGCACGCCGAGACGCTGGGCGCCGACATGAGTCTCGCCTGGAATAACAGAGCGTACAGTTGGATCGCGAGCCTCGAGGAGTCGCGCGTCAGCGGAAGTCCGCTCGCGATAGGCCGGCTGCAGCGCTCGAGCGCGCGATACTTTCAGCGGCCGGACAGGAAGCACGGCGGCAACTCATTCCTCTCATCTGACAAGTACGATCCGGAAGCGGACAACCTCGCGGGGTACGGTGGCTATTCGCGCGTTGCCAAGGAGGGAGGGAATTGGCTGTGGGAAGCCGCGGCGAATTTCCGGAGTCCGGGCTTCGAGGTGAACGACATCGCGTTCCTCACTCGAGCGGATTTCATCATGGCTAACGCCAACCTCGGGAGGGTGTGGACCAAACCGACACGTGCTTATCGAGAGATGGTATTCCTGATCGGCGGCCAGCAGCAGTGGAACTACGACAGCGACGTGACCGACCAGCAGAGACAGATTTACTTCGGGCATACACTGCCGAATTACTGGTTCTACAACACGTTCTACATCTATCACCCCGTCGTGATGGATGATCGCGCCACTCGCGGCGGGCCCGTCGTCGAACGTCCGGGTTATCACTTCATGAATCTTTTCCTCGGAACCGACAATCGAAAGAAAGTCGCAGTCTACTCCAATCTCGATTACGGCCGCTCGATCGGCGATCGTGGCTACGCCTACGACATCGTCGAGACTCTGAATTTCAAGCCCCGCTCCAATGTCTCGATATCACTGGGCCCCTCGTTCAACTACAGCAACGGGTCCCAGCAGTACGTCACGACCGTGGACGATCCGTCGGCCACGACCTTCTATGGAAAGCGATACGTGTTTTCCGATCTGATCCAGCAGACGCTCTCGATGGAAACCCGCCTCGACGTGACGTTTACTCCGGATTTGACGCTTCAGCTTTTTGCGCAGCCATTCATCTCGAGCGGCAGGTACAGCCGGTTCAAGGAATTCGACGCGCCGCGTCAGATTCGGAAGACTGTGTATGGAGAGGGGAAGGGAACCGTCACCTCAACGGGAACGGGCTCGGAGAAAAAATATACCATCGACCCCGACGGAGACGGCCCGTCGGCTCCGTTCACGATCGACAATCCCGATTTCAACTTCCGCTCGCTGAGAGGAACCGCCGTCATGCGCTGGGAGTATCGCCCGGGGTCAACCCTCTTTCTCGTCTGGAATCAGATCCGCTCGGATCAGGAAACGGTTGGAGATTTCCAGTTCTCGCGAGATCGCCGAGCGCTGTTCGGTGCGCGCCCAGACAACATCTTTGTCGTCAAGATGAACTACTACCTGGGGCGATAGCCTGCGACGAATTTCGTGCGCCGGCCTCGCGCTCTTCGCGTTTCTGGCATCGGCGAGCTGCAATGCAGCACAGGTCACCGCTGACCGCGTCGAGTATGTCGGTGAAGGCACGCGGGTGCTCTTCGTGGGGAACAGCTATCTCTACTTCAACGACATTCCCGGAATCGTGCAGGCGCTTGCAGACTCCGCGAAAGGTGAGAAGCTCTCCGTTGCGGTTGTTGCCGGCGCTGACTTAGCGCTGATCGATCACTGGAACGAGGGGACTGCCCGCCGTGTGATCGTCGATGGAGGCATGAAGTGGGTCGTGCTCCAGCAGGGTCCATCGTCAGTGGAAGCGAATCGCGACACTCTCCGCATCGCGACGAAGTTGTTTGGCGCCGAGATCGTACGCGCTAACGCACGGCCTGCGTTGTTTTCCACGTGGCCGACTGCCTCGCGCCCCGAAGATTTTCCACGTGCGATTGAGTCGTACACGCTTGCCGCCGCGGACGTGAATGGACTTCTCCTGCCGGTCGCAGCCGCGTGGCTCGCGGCCTGGGAGAAGACGCCTGCGCTGCCACTTTACGCCGATCCTCTTCATCCCTCGATTGAGGGCGCCTATTTGTCGGCGCTTGTCATTTATGCGCAGCTGTTGAAAAAGACTCCGAAAAGATTACCCGCAACTTTGAGACTGAACGGCGGCCGCATGCTCGTGATCGATCCCCTGACGGCGGCGCTTCTTCAGCAAGCCGCGGCAGAGGCCACGGGTCGGCAATGAACGTCATTCGGCTCGTCCGTCAGGGGGCGGCACATGCCGCCGGGCAGACCGTGGGCGAACACGCGCGCGGAGCGGTAGGTGGCCGTCGCACCTGTCCACGGCCCGTTCCAGATGGGTGTTTACACGCTACTCGCGTTACTGTCGGCAGCCTTCTTCTCCGCTCGGTCATCGATGCCGGCGGCGAACAGCAGGGCGATCACGACGGTCGCCGTTGGAATGGTCATCACGACTCCGACGACGAACATGGCAACGTTATCCAAGCCGGTCACCGCTGATCAGGAGGGCGACGCATCCGAACGAGAGGATGGACGGCACCCACAGCCCGACGAACAGTCCCTGCTCGTGGCTCCCCGAGAACCACAGCGTGACGGACAGGAGAAAGGAGGCGAAGGCGGCGGCGAGAATCGTCAGGCCTGCGCGGCGGCGGAGGTTGCGGAGTGGCATCATCGGGGAAGATCGCGAGGAGTGGGGAGGGTGTCGCGGCGCGGCGGTCGCGCACAGCGAATCAAGCAACGGCAGGGCAGAAGTAGCTTCAGCACGGTTCTGCCGGCGCGGCGCGCGGGCGGCCATCGTGAACATAAAAGTGCAGGCGCACCTTCGCAAGTCAGCGGATGACCCATGCGGCTCGCGAGCGCAGAGTAGTGGATCGCGCCGTACAGGAGGAAGGAGACGCTTGAAAGGGCGGCCGCGATCGTGATGCTGACTTGCATTTTTTCTCCATGTGAGGCCATAGATGCGCCATGCTGAACGGTTCGCTCACCTGAAACGCGGCGGTAACTCCAATGGGTTCTCTCATTATCATCTTCCAGATCGTGGCGGCGCTTGGCCTGCTGAACGTCTGGCTGCTACGCGCCAACCGAAGCACTGCATATCGAGGTGCCGACGCGAGGAACATGCGCGAGGAGTTCGCCGCCTACGGCCTGCCCGCATGGATGGTCGTCGTCGTCGGTGTCCTCAAGGTGAGCGCGGCGCTCGCGCTTATCGCCGGTATCTGGTACCGCCTGCTAGTCCTTCCTGCAGCGCTGCTCATCTGCGTGCTCATGGTCGGCGCACTGGCGATGCATTTCAAGATTCACGATCCGCTGCGGAAATCCGCGCCGGCCGTTGGCATGCTCACCCTCGCGGTCCTCATCGTTGTGGGATCCGTGTACGGCTGAACGGTCAGTGGAGGAGGCTTCGCCTCACACTCTTAAGAACAGAATGCTGAGCAGCAACTCGATATCTGCGTGATAACTGAACTACAAACAACACGTCAAAAGCAATCGGCTCTTGACGCGGGGCGCCGCTTCAAACAATGCTGCAAACGAACCCTATAAGAGGGCGAGCGAAGCGAGCAACCTGCCGGGTTGCTCGTCGCTGAAAACCTGGGACTTTCGCGCAACGAGAAACGGTTAGTAAATCGCGAGTCACTAGTTGTTGGCCGGAGACACCGGAGACACCGGAGACACTGACGCTGTCCTAATCTCGGCACCGCCGGTAAGTTTGCCTGCCTCGACTGTCGCCTTCGACAACTTCTACGACTGAGCGACATGCCCGAACTGCGCGAGCAACTCCGCTCAGCTCTTGGTGGCACCTATTCCATCGAGCGCGAGCTCCATGGCGGAGGCATGTCGCGGGTTTTCCTCGCCGAGGAAACACAGTTCGAGCGCAAGGTCGTAATCAAGGTTCTCTCGCCTGAACTGGCCGCGGGAATTTCCGCCGAGCGATTCGAGCGGGAAATCAAGCTCGCGGCGCAACTTCAGCAGGCGAATATCGTCGCGGTTCATGCGGCCGGAGAAGTTGGCGGTCTCCCATATTACACGATGCCCTTCGTCGAGGGCGAATCGCTGCGCACCAGACTTAGCCGCGGGCAGCCATCGCTCTCTGAATCCGTTGCAATCCTTCGCGAC
>JBDSVO010000309.1:0-11078 GCA_039927215.1 Gemmatimonadaceae bacterium | reverse complement strand
TCCAACAGTCTTCGAGCAGGCGTGACCGGATTCGCGCGGACTCTCGCGAACGAAGTTGCTCGCGACGGAATCACCGTCAACAACATTCTGCCGGGTTTCACCCGCACCCAACGCGTCGAAGAGCTTGCAAGAGCCACTGCCGCTCGCGAAAAAATATCGGTTGCGGAAGCGATGGAAAAATCGGAGTCAGAGATTCCGATGCGGCGGCTCGGAGAGCCCAGAGAGTTTGCCGCACTCGCTGCGTTTCTCGCGTCGGAGCGCGCGAGCTACATAACGGGAACGTCTATTCAGGTTGATGGCGGATGGATTAAAGGCCTGTTCTAGGCCATCGATAGGACGTTTGTCCAATTGTACGATTGTGATTTTGGATAGTTCTTTGAGAACAGAAGTGCGGTGTCTACATTGGCGCCAGATAATCGGCCAACTAGTGAGTTGGTTCCGTACTGCATGGCAGGTTCTAAGGGTGCCGAAACTATAGAGCTCGAATCGTTCTAATGGCTAATCCGAACGCGAAGTCGGTGCGACCGGCGGAAACGCCTCCTCCAAAGGTTGATCGAGTGACCCCTGTCAAGCAGCCGCTCCGGCCGGCGACACCCTACGACAACCTCCCGGAGGAATCGTACGATCGCGTTGCACGTCTGGCTGCAGCGCTCCTTCACGCACCGGTCGCAATCGTCTCTCTCGTCGACGAAGATCGTCATGTGGTGAAAAGCAGCGTCGGCCTCACCGGCAGATCGCGTGTCTGGAGAAAGGTCCCGCTTGCGCAGAAGTTTGCGCGACAAGCTGTATCGTCCCGCAAGCCCGTTGTGATAGGTGACGCGAAAACAGTGTCCGGAGTCAGCTCCAGCAACCCCGGCAGCGCGGGCGACACCGAGGCCGAAACAAAATCGCCAGACGGTGTCGCGTATGCGGTCGCGCCGATTCTCACGGTCGATGGGATGGTCATCGGCACTGTAGCAGTCGTCGACCCGAGTCCGCGCGCCTGGAGTCCGACAGAAATCGCGTCGCTCTCGGATCTCTGCGATTCAATCGTCACCGAGATGGAGCTTCGGAGCGACCTAACGGCGAAGCGCGAGACTCAGGAGCATCTGCTCTACAGCACGCTGCATGACGCTTTGACCGGCCTGCCGAATCGCTCGCTGTTCACGGAGCGCCTGCGACACTCGATGCGCCGGAACGCGCGACACCCCGACGACATGTTCGCAGTGCTGTTCCTCGATCTCGACCGATTCAAGGACGTGAACGATAATCTCGGACACTTCGCCGGCGACGAGCTGCTGCGCGCTGTTGCCCGGCGACTTGAAGCATGCCTCCGTCCAGAGGACACAGTCGCGCGTCTGTCCGGCGATGAGTTTGCAATTCTTCTCGAGAGCATCACCGAAACCAGCGATGCGGGCCGCGTTGCCGAGCGAATCGAAGAGGCCCTCTCGTTCCCGATAAACCTCGGCGGCGCGGAAGTGACGACGTCTGCCAGCATGGGCATTGTCACCAGCTCGATGTCGCAGGAGCAGCCGGAGCAACTGCTCCGCAGCGCCGACATGGCGATGTATCGTGCAAAGGCAGCAGGACGCGCGCGCTACGAGATGTTCGACCGCGCGATGCACACCGACGCTCTCGCGCGCCTGCAGCTCGAGACGGACCTCCGACGCGCGGTGGAGCAGGGTGAGTTCAGGCTTCATTACCAGCCACTAGTGTCGCTCCGGACGGGGCGAATCACAGGTCTCGAAGCTCTGCTGCGCTGGGAGCACCCGCTTCGCGGACTCGTTCAGCCGAGCGAGTTCATCCCCATCGCCGAAGAGACGGGGCTGATCATTCGCATCGGCCGGTGGGTCTTGACCGAGGCCTGCCGCCAGCTCGCCGAATGGCAGAAGGCGCATCCGCGCGAACAGGCGCTGAGCATGGGCGTCAACCTCTCAGTGAAGCAGTTCAGCCAGCCGGATCTTCTCGATCAGCTCGCGAGCGTGATACGCACAAGCGGAATCGCGCCCGGCTGTCTCCGCCTGGAGATCACAGAGGCCGCGCTTATCGACAAAGGCGGCGCCGCGATGTCGCTGCTGACGCAGATCAAGAAGCTGGGAGCGCAGGTGTATCTCGACGACTTCGGAACGGGCTATTCCTCGCTCATTTATCTCCACCGCCTTCCGATCGACGCCATAAAGATCGATCGCGAACTGGTGAGCACGATGGATACCGACGACAAGAACCTTCGGCTTGTGCGAACCATCCTCACTTTCGCGCAGATCATCGGCGTGCGCGCGGAGGCGGAAGGGATCAGCAGCGCGGAACAGCTGCGTGAGCTGAGAGCCCTCAAGTGCGAGCACGGCCAGGGATATCTCTTCTCGGCGCCGATTCCGCATGACGCTGTCGACGGCGTGCTCGAGGCGGACCCGGTCTGGTAGCCGAACAGAACAGACGATCTACCGACCAAAGACCGTCGAGGGACTAAAGCGCTGGGCCTCGGGCTGCAAGCGACAATGACTCGCTGGGATGTCGTAAAGCCCACCACCGTTTTCGCCTGATTGCGAGCTCGAGGAGTCAAAGTCGTGGGCAGCTTCTTAGCTCGACGCGTTAGTCCCCGGTCGCTCTGCGCTTGGTAGTTCCTTTTTGTAGTTTAGCGGAATGAATCCGGCGGCAATCCGATGAGGCTCTCCCAGCGGCTGCTTCTGAATGTTCTCGCAATTGTCGTCGTGCTGGTGCTCGCCGTAGTGATCATCATCGACCAGCGGTTGCACGCGCGTATTGTCGAGCAGACGGTTACCGAGCTCGCGCGCGAGGCCCAATTCGTCGCAGCCGAATGGCGATCTACGTTTTCAGCCGACGACCTCGCGGACGCGGCGGGCCGGGCACTCGAACATCGTGTCACGCTGATAAACGACAAGGGTGTTGTCGTTGGTGATTCCGGGTTCGACGGCGACGCGTTGCGTGCATTGGAGAATCACAGCAGCCGTCCCGAAGTCGCAGCTGCCTGGCACTCGCGGTTCGGCTCAGCGAAACGAGTCAGTGCGTCGGCTGGTGACGAGGAGCTGTACGTCGCGGTACGCGCTCCACTCGGCATTGCACGCGTTTCGCTTCCGACGCGCGAGCTGGAGACGGTCTTTGCGCGCGCGCGGCGCGATGTCCTCCTCGCTGGAGCAGCTGCGTTTCTTCTCGCAGCCCTGCTGAGTCTGCAATTCTCCCGAAGCATTTCCCGGCCGATCGTGGAGCTTCGCGACGTCGCGCGGGCGATTGCCGACGGCGACATGGACCGCCGGCCCGCGCTTGCCGCGTCCGGAGAAGTTGGAGATCTGGCCACGGCAATCAATCGGCTGTCCGAGCAGCTGAGCTCACGCCTCGAGTCGCTGCAATCGGAGCAGGCGCTGCTCTCGGCCATCGTCGAATCACTTGAAGAGGGTGTGATCGCGGTGGACTCCGCGTCGCAGGTTGTGGAAGTCAACGACGCCGCGCGCCGGCTGCTCGGAGTGCGAGCAGCGGTACCGTTTTCTGTCGATCTCTTACCGAGACATGGTGCGCTGAGAGACTCGCTCTCGAACGCGTTGCGGGGATCGACCGGCGACACCGTTGAGTTCGATCATGGTGGCCTCACACTCTCGATCACGGCTCGGCCGCTTCCGCACAAAGGAGCTGTGCTCGCCATCGCCGACCTGACAGCGACGCGGCGACTCGAATCAGTGCGACGCGACTTTGTTGCGAACGTCTCTCACGAGCTGCGTACGCCGTTGACTGTTGTCGCCGGCTTTGCGGAGACGCTGGCCGATGAGACGATTCCCGCAGAGGAGCACCGCCGGTTTGCCGAGATGATCCGCGCACACACAGCGCGAATGCAGCGAATCGTCGACGACCTTCTCGACCTTTCGCGAATCGAGTCTGGCGGCTGGCGACCCAACTCCGGGTGGATCGAGGTCGCGCCGCTGATCGAGGAAGTGGTCAGCGGACTCTCGAGCGCTGCATCGGAGCAGCAAACGCGCGTCATCACCCGGGTGGCGCTCGATGCAAAAGAGATATTTGCCGACCGAACTGCGGTCCGACAGATCGTCTCGAACCTGCTCGAGAACGCAATTCGACATACGAAAGGCGGAACGGTCACGGTCTCGAGCGAGCTCAAGAGCGCCGCGGAGAGCAGAGAAGTGATTCTTTCGGTCCGCGACACGGGCGTGGGAATCGCGTCCGATCATTTGCCAAGAATATTCGAGCGCTTCTATCGCGCGGACAGCGGACGTGCGCGTGAATCCGGCGGCACCGGTCTGGGGCTGGCGATTGTCAGGCATCTCGTGGAGGCGCACGGCGGCAGAGTGGAAGCCAGAAGCGCGCCTCGAATGGGAACGACCATCAGCGCCTTTCTACCCGACCCGCCACGAGAACGGCCGTGACAAGTTCGTTACAAACGGAGCGCGCTTTCGTGAGCTGAATGTCGCCAAACTGATTCTGGCAATTACTCCAAGGAGCTCATCGTGAACTCGCGCGCATCAGTTGTGGCATTTCTGTGTTCACTGTCCGCTGCCGTGGTGCTGCCGGTCGCGGCCGCCGCCCAATACGTGCCGCCGCCGACTGCGCCACCCAAGCAGGACTCCACAAAGCCGCCAGAGACCTCACCGCCGCAGTCCGCCGCACCAATTCCGGCTCCGCCGGCCCTGAATTTCTCGGGCGTCATCTACGCAAACTATCAGTACCACGGTGAGGCATCGAACAAGGCTCAGAACAGGTTCGACCTCGACCGTGCGTATCTCAATTTCAGGATGGCGGCGGGCAAGCGCGCCAGCATCAGAATCACCGCCGATGTCTTTCAGCAGGCCAGCACTGCCAACAACGCCGACGCGTTCTACAGGGGATGGGTCTTCCGGGCCAAGTATGCATACCTGCAGTACGACTACGTCCAGCCCGCACACGCCGCGGGGTTTGGTGCTGTCGCCCGGATTGGTCTCATTCATAACATGTTCATCGATCATGAGGAGAGCTTCTGGCTGCGCTGGCTCTCGACCGTCGCAGTTGATCGTGCCGGATGGTTCTCTTCTGCGGATGCCGGCCTATCGACGTTCCTGACCTTTCCGAACAAGATTGGCGAGCTCTACGCGGGAGTGTTCAATGGGCCGGGCTACACATCACGCGAGGTCGACCGGTTCAAGGATTTTGGCGCGCGCCTGACATTTACTCCTTTAGCGAAGAGTGAATTGACGTACCTCCGCACCTTTGCGGTCGACGGATGGGTTTATCGTGGAGCCACCGCCAGCAGATTCGTGAATGGCGGCGTCGGGCAGGTCGGGCCCGTTGGAGACGGGCTCGATCGAAATCGGTGGGGGGTTTTCGCCGGCATCAAGGATCCCCGACTGGTAATCGGCGCGGACTACGCTCAGCGTCAGGACGAGGGCGAGGGGGCGAGTCTCAACACGCCGGCTTCACCGCGGCTGGTAAGCGACTCGACCGGGCGCCTTTTTTCTGCATACACGCATGTCAAGCCGTTTCTGATCGCCGATGCCAAGTCCCCGATTCCTCTCGGGATCGTTGCGCGGTGGGACCGCGTGAAGCCCAATACCTCGAGCGACGGCTACTACAACCTCGTGATCGCGGGTTTGACGTGGGACCTCACGAAGCAAACCGCAATTGCGCTGGACTATCAGGAGCAGACGCCAAAGGGAACGGCCGCGGTGTCGCCGACGAGAGTCTACTTCCTCCACGTAGTGGCAAACTTCTAGTCAAATAAGCGCCTCGCTGCATGCACCTGCGCTGTGACAATCCCGTTACATCCAATTGGGCAGAAGTTGCCCTTCTGAGGCGTAGCTTTCGGGTTGCCTGCCAACGTGCAAGAGCGCAAACAACAATCACAACAGGAGCCGAGTGTGAAGCATTGGAAATCCGTTGCTGCGGCGCTTCTGCTCGCAGCCTGCTCCAGGGAAGGAAGCAACGCCGCACCGGGCAGCACGAGTCAGAGCGGATCCGCTGGTAGCAACGTGGCGCTGACCGGTGCCGGTGCGACCTTTCCATATCCGATCTACTCGAAATGGTTTTCGAAGTATGCCACCGCGACGGGTGTGAAGATCAACTACCAGTCAATCGGATCGGGTGGCGGCATCCGTCAGCTGAGCGAGCAGACTGTCGACTTCGGCGCATCCGATGCGCCGATGAGCAACGAGGAGATGGCAAAAGCAAAGGGTGGCCCGATCCTGCATTTCCCTACCGTCCTCGGTGCTGACGTGGTCACCTACAATCTTCCGGGGATCACATCGCGTCTGCGCCTCACCGGCGCGGTGCTCGCAGACATTTTCCTCGGCAAGGTGAAGAAATGGAACGCACCGGCCATCGTCGCGCTGAACCCGGGTGTGAAGCTTCCCGGTCTCGACATTCTCGTCGTTCACCGGTCTGACGGAAGCGGAACGACATACATCTTCACGTCATATCTGACCGCTGTAAGTCCGAGCTGGAAGGCGGGCCCGGGCGCGGGCAAGGAAGTGCCCTGGCCGGTGGGTCTGGGCGGAAAAGGCAACGAGGGAGTCGCGGGCCAGGTGAAGCAAACACCGGGCTCGGTCGGCTATGTCGAGCTCGCGTACGCAAAGCAGAACGGACTCGCTTACGCGTCGATGCAGAACGCGGGCGGACAGTTTGTCGACCCCTCAATCGAGTCGATCACTGCAGCGGCCGGAGCGATTGCCGACTCGATCTCGGACAACAGCGACTACCGCGTCTCGATAATCAACACAGCGGGCGCGAACGTATATCCGATCTCGTCGATGACGTGGATTCTGGTTTATCAGAATCAGACGGACGCCGCAAAGGGGCGAGCGCTTGTCGACTTCATGAAATGGGCTTACGAGGCGGGACAGAAGGACGCGCCCTCGCTCGACTATGCTCCGCTTCCGGAAAAGATGCGCGCAAAGCTGGTGACGCGGCTGTCGTCGATAATGCTTCCACCCGGCGCGTGACTGGAGGGTCGGGTGCACTCCAGGCGGGCGCCGCCACAGAGCTGAGCGACGCCCGCCCCGCCAGGCCTCCCGAGTCACGCCTGGCCAGTGCCCTTGCGGCATCACACATCGGAGACCGTGCGTACACTGTGGTTACCACTGCGTTCGCGGCGTTCGTGCCACTCCTGCTCATTCTTATCGGCGTCGCCATAACGCTGGCGGCCTGGCCGGCCATTCGCGCATTCGGCTTCACCTTCATCACCTCGAGCGAATGGGATGTGGGCGCGGGAAAGTTCGGCGCGGCGCCGGCCGTTTTCGGCACGATCGTCTCGTCGATCATCGCGCTTGTTCTTGCGACGCCGTTCGCGCTCGGCTCGGCGATCTTTCTGTCCGAGTTTGCTCCGCGGTGGCTCAAGCAACCGGTTGGATTTCTCGTCGATCTTCTCGCCGCAATTCCGAGTGTTGTTTACGGCTTGTGGGGGATATTCGTTCTGATTCCGCTGCTGCGCGAGTACGTCATGCCGTTCTTCCGCGACACGCTACATCTCGGGAGCACACCGTTTTTCAGCGGGCCGGCGTATGGGCCGAGCATGCTGGCTGCGGGGGTGTTGCTCGCCGTAATGGTACTTCCCTACATCTCCGCGGTCTCGCGCGAAGTGCTCCGGGCCGTTCCGCGCGCGCAGCGAGAGGCGGCGCTTGCACTCGGCGCAACGAAATGGGAGATGATTCGTGACGCGGTGATCCCCGCCGCGAAATCGGGGATCGTGGGCGGGATCATTCTCGGTCTCGGCCGCGCACTCGGCGAGACCATGGCGGTAACGATGGTCATTGGCAACCGCCCGGAGATTTCCGCATCGCTCCTGGCTCCCGGCTATACGATGGCATCGCTCATCGCAAACGAGTTCAGCGAAGCGACGAATGACTTGCACCTCTCGGCGCTAATGGCAGTGGGCGCTCTGCTTTTTCTCGTCACGATTGTCGTCAATGGGATCGCTCGCTGGCTGGTGTGGAGCGTTTCGATGAAGGGTGAGAAATGAGTCGCGCTCCAGGATTCTTCTCTACCGAGTCGAACAGGAAGCGTCGTTCGGTCGCCAATGGAGTAATGGTGACACTTACGTACGTTGCAGCGCTCGTCGCGACGCTCCCTCTCCTGTTCATCCTGTTTCATCTGGTGAAAGTCGGAGCCGCATCCGTCAGTCCCGACTTTTTTGTTCGAATGCCGCAGCCGGTGGGTGAGACGGGAGGCGGGATGGCCAATGCAATTGTTGGAACGCTGATTCTCATCTCGATTGCTGCATTGATGGGACTCCCGGTCGGCATCGGCGCGGGACTGTACCTGTCCGATCGCAAGGGGTCGCGTCTCGCGAATGTCGTGCGGTTTCTCTCCGATGTCATGAACGGACTTCCATCGATCGTGATGGGAATCTTTGCGTGGGAATTCCTGGTCCGCCCGATCGGTCACTTCTCCGCGCTCGCGGGCGGGGTCGCACTGGGCGCGATGATGATCCCGCTCGTTACGCGGACGACAGAGGAAATGATCGGGACCGTGCCTAATACGCTGCGCGAGGCGGCGTTGGCCCTTGGCTATCAACGGTGGCGCACGTCGCTCGGTGTAGTGCTGCGAACCGCGATGCCGGGCATCGTGACGGGTGCGCTGGTTGCAGTCGCCCGCGTGGCGGGCGAAACCGCACCACTCCTTTTCACGGCCTTCGGAAATCATTTCTGGTCGACGTCGCTCGACAAGCCCATTGCTGCGTTGCCTCTTCAGATATTCACCTACGCAATCAGTCCTTATGACGAGTGGCATTCGCTCGCGTGGGCAGGGGCGCTCGTATTGATCGGCATCGTGCTGATCATCAGCGTGGCCGCACGCTATGTCACGCGTGCACGCTACGGTGTTGGTGCCGACTGAGATCATGGGCAGCGGCAACCTGCAGCCACGTTTCGTGGGACCGATTCCGTCGCGGACGAGTTCCGCTGAGCCGTCACCTGTGGCGTCCGGCGCAGATCGTGTTGATCGCGGCATCGACCTGCGGCCGGTTGTCGACGTTGATGTCAACGCAGGCCCTCGAGTCGCGTCTGAGACGCCGCCGTGCGTCGTAGCCGACGACCTGAATGCCTATTTCGGCGACCTCCGGGCCGTGAAGGATGTGAATGTGGCATTGAGCGACCGTTCGGTCACCGCGATCATCGGTCCATCCGGATGCGGAAAGTCGACGTTGCTCAGATGCTTCAACCGATTGCACGAGACTGTTCCCAACGCTCGCGTCACCGGGAGCGTTACGCTGGACGGGCAGCCCGTGTACGGTGAGGGAACGAGCGCGATTGCCGTCCGACGGCGCATAGGAATGGTGTTTCAGCGGCCGACTCCGTTTCCAACGATGTCAATTCGCGGCAACGTTGCCGCCGGTTTGAGCGTGAAAGAGGGCGGCATGCCTCCGCGGCGCGAAGTGGACGAGATCGTCGAGGACGCGCTTCAACGCGCCGGTTTGTGGGAGGAGGTAAAGGACCTGCTTCGCACGAGCGCGGTCGCGTTGTCGGGGGGACAGCAGCAGCGACTATGCATCGCCCGCGCGCTCGCGACCAAGCCGATGGTCCTGCTGCTCGACGAGCCGACCGCGTCCCTGGATCCCGCGAGCACACAGAAGGTCGAGGAGCTCGTCTACGAGCTGCGATCCACAATTACCATCGGAATCGTGACTCACAACATGCAGCAGGCCGCTCGCGTGTCGGACCTTACTGCATTCATGCTTGCCGGCGAGCTGGTCGAGATTGCACCCACGAGAACGCTGTTCACCGCGCCCCGCGACCCTCGCACGGAAGACTATATCACGGGCCGGTTCGGATGACCGCAGTCGCAGCAAAGCCTGCCGAGCCCACCTCTCGCGTGGAGGGCTCGATCGAGTCGCGCGACTTCTCTTTCTGGTACGGAAAAAAGCAGGCGCTCTGCGACATTTCTCTGGCGTTCGAGCCACACACGGTCACTGCTTTGATCGGACCGTCGGGTTGCGGGAAATCGACATTTCTTCGCGCCATCAACCGCATGGGCGAGCTTATCGAAGGAACGCGCCACACGGGGGAGATGCTGCTCGACGGCGACGACATATATGCGCCGAGGACGGACGTAGTTGCCCTGCGACAACGCGTAGGAATGGTCTTCCAGCGGTGGAATCCATTCCCGAAGTCGATCTACGACAACGTCATTTACGGCCCTCGCATCAACGGGGTTCGCTCGCGGGACAAGCTCGACAGAATTGCGGAGGACGCGCTTCGGCGGGCTGGGCTGTGGGACGAGGTAAAGGATCGTCTACGGAAAAGCGCTGTTGCGCTGTCTGGCGGGCAACAGCAGCGCCTCTGTATCGCGCGGGCGTTGGCCAACCAGCCCGAGGTGCTGCTTCTTGACGAGCCCGCAAGCGCGCTCGATCCTGCTTCGACTCAGAAAATCGAACAGCTTCTTTACGAGCTCAAGTCGGAGCTAACGATCATCATCGTCACGCACAATCTGCAGCAAGCGGCACGCATCTCCGATCGAACGGCTTTCTTCTACGTTGGCCGTTTGGTCGAGGTGGACACGACTGAAAGAATCTTCACGCGTCCCGCGGAGGCTGAAACTGAAGCATACATCACCGGGAGATTTGGATGACATCACCACGCATCAACCGCCCGTTCCGCCACTTTCACGACGAGCTGACGAAGCTGAAGGAGCGTCTGCTGTTCATGTCGCGTCGTGCCGAGGACACGATAGATCTCGCGGTAGATGCGTTGATCACGCGCGACGCGGGAAAAGCACACTCCGTTATCGAGAGCGATGTCGAGCTGAACAGGCTCGAGGTTGAGCTGGAGCAGCGGGGAATCGAGCTGCTCGCACTCCAGCAGCCGATGGCGACCGATTTGAGGTTCATCATCGGAGCGATCAAAGTCTCGAACGATCTCGAGCGCGTCGGGGACCACGCCGTAAACATTGCCGAATCGTGCCTCAAGCTGATGGAGTATGGGGATCATCCGCTGATGTGCCCTGAGATTCCGGACATGGCGAGGCGCGCGCGAAAGATGCTGGGCGACGCGCTCGACGCATTCATCCGATCCGACGGCGCCCTCGGCCGCGCGGTATGCGCGGCGGATGACGAGGTCGACGCCCTGCACGATTCGGTTTTCCGGATCATGCTGACGCACATGATGGAAGATCCG
>JBDSVO010000308.1:0-4180 GCA_039927215.1 Gemmatimonadaceae bacterium | reverse complement strand
GAACCACTCGAGGTTACCGGTCCGCGTTTTTGGATTCGCGCGCAGCGCCTGCTCGTGGGCGATGCGAGCTTCTGGCAGCCGTCCGATATGCCCACAAATTCCCGACATCCGGTTATGGGCTCGCTCAAAATTCGGTCGAGCGGCCAGCACCTGTTCCAGCGCGGCGATCGCGTCCAGGTGCTGGAAGTTTTTCGCCGGGCTCCACAATATCCAGGCCCTCGCGAGATGTCCCTCCGGTAGCGCCGGGTCCAGCGCCAGGGCTCTGCGGCAGTGGTCCTCCGCCTGCTGCAGCCACGTGCGCTGCGGGTCGAACTGGAAGTGCATGTTCATCGAGACGAAGGACAATGTGGCATGCGCCAGCGCAAAGTCCGGGTCGCGCTCGACGGCTCTGGATAGATGTTCCGCGGCGCTCCACAGCGTGTCTTGCTGATCGGAGGAGCTCTCGCGCAGGCCCGTCATGAATTCGTTGTACGCTTCCGTGTCGCTGCTGTATCGGTCGCGCGACCTCGGCACAGCCAGCGGAAACCGACTTTGGAGTGATTCCACGACCCGGCGTCCGATTTCGTCCTGGACCTCGAATACGTTGTCCAACACGAAGTCATGTTTCTCAGAAAGCGTGATCTTGTGCGTCGTCGCATCGAACAGCTGAATGGAGACGCGCCAGTGAGACCCAAGTTTCTGTACAGTTCCCTGCAGGGTGTGGCGGACGCCGAGGTCGCGGCAGACCTGGGCGGGTTCGGTACCGGCGGCGTAATTCAGGATCGCCGATGTCGGCGCGACGGCCACATCCTCGAGGTTGCCAAAGATCGTAATGAGCGCATCCGCAAAGCCCAGCGAAAGCGCCCTCCTGTCGTCCACATCGCTCAGAAAGACAAAAGGCAAGACGGCAACGGACGTGAGAAGTTTGGGGCGTGCTTGGTTCGCGGCGGAAGATTCGTGGGCAGCTGCGGGGGTCGCGAGAGCTTCGAGCACGGCCTCGGCATGTGGGTACCGCTCCGCGGGATGCTTGCGCAGCAGTCTCTCCACAATGGAGGCGAGGTCCACGCCCACGAGCGGCGCGTCAATCGGTGGTGGATCGTCGAGAAGGATGGCGCTCAGGGTCTCAAACACTGATGGTCGCGGCCACGGATGTCGCCCGTTCAGCATTTCATACAGCAGGATCCCGAACGCGAACAGGTCAGTCCGCTGATCAACGTCTTGCCCCTGGATCTGCTCCGGTGACATGTAGGCGATCGTTCCGACCAATTGCCCGGGCAGACTGACACCCATCGTGGGGGCGGCCTGCGCTGTTGGCAGCCACTTCGCCAATCCAAAATCCAGCACCTTTACGTAGCCATCGACGCGAACCATCACGTTCTCGGGCTTCAAGTCGCGATGGATCACACCAGTCCGATGCGCAGCGCCCAGGGCCTCGAGCACCTGCCGCGCAATCCAGAGGCTGCGCTCCATCGGCAGCCCACGGCGAAACCACTCCCGCAAGGTTTCGCCGTCAACCAACTCCATCACCAGGTAGTTGGGGCCGACGTCATGCACCGTGCAGATATTCGGATGATTCAGCGCAGCGACGGCGCGCGCCTCGCGGTCGAATCGCTCACTGAAGCGTTCCCCGGCCACCTTGATCGCGACCTCGCGGCGCAGTCGAGGATCGAACGCCTTGTAGACCTGGCCCATGCCGCCGGTACCCAGGAGACTGAGAATCTGATACGGTCCCAGCTGTGACCCCGGGGCCAAAAGGCCGACGCCCGGCTCGTCCATCAGGCTCGCCTACGCCGCACGGTCGAGCAGCCGACGCGGCCAGACAGAGAAACTCGGGGTGGCTCAACGCCACTAGACGTCACGGCGGTTTCCTCTTCGGATAACAGTGACTACGAGCTCGCGGTCGAGAATTGCGTAGAGGATCCGGAAATTTTCCTGCCGAACGCGATACTTGTCCTCGCCGCTCAGCTTCTCGGCTCCAAACGGACGCGGTTCATTGGAGAGTCCACGAATGCGCTCAATGAGACGACGGCGGTCCTTTTCAGGAACCGCCTCGAGCTCTTTCGCTGCGCTCTTCTTGATGAGGACGTTATAGAGTGCCACGCCGCTTCATGTCGCGGACCAGGTCCTCAAACGACATTCGCGGCTCTTTGGCACGGTCGCGAAAGCTCTTCAGATCTTCTGCGTCTTCAGCCAACGCGTGGCGTACCGCAGTGTTGACCAGGTCAGATATACTCGTGTCCGTTTCCGCAGCCTTCACCCGTAAGGCCTTGTGAAGCGGTTCCTCGAGATAGATCGTCGATCGTTTTGTCAAGGGCATGCTTGGAAGCTTAACGTTATGACGTTATAGCGTCAAGGACGCGTCCTCTATTTCACCCTGACCGGCACCTTGATCGTGGTGACAACGCCGCCTTTGGCGAGCGTCGACACCACGAGCTGCATCTCTTCCGGCTTCTGCCGCGCCACCTCGACGTCCATCGTTTCGCCCGGGCCGAGCTGGAGCTCAGCCGGCCGCATACTGGCCTGAACTGTCGGGAGATCCGCTCCGTCTTTCGCGACGGCTCGCCATCTCTGTAGCGTTGTGTCTGCCATCAGCCGCACGCGCCTGCTCGGACCACCCGAGATGTTGATGAAGCGCAGACGGTGTGGAGTTCCTGACGAGAGCTGAATATCGGGCGGGGTTGCGGTGCCGTTCAGGAATGACGGCGACCCGCGAACTGGTCCGCCGTCACTCATCAGGAAGAGCCGCTCGGTCGTGTCTCTTTTCGCCCCCTTCTCCAGCACGATGAGCGCACCGTACAGTCCGGAAGAAAGCTGAATCGTTTCGTCCACGTGAGTGTGGTAGATGAAAGTTCCGGCTCGATCTGGAGTCATGCGGACGATGAATGAGTCACCCGCCGCAATCGGTGGCGCGAGCTTCTTTTTCCATCCGCTCCAGTCGCCGACGCCGTCGTAGAAACTCTCGAGCTCGATGCCGTGCCAGTGGACGCTGACCGGTGCCTTCGTGCGATTGATGACTGTTATTGCCGTTGGTTCCCCGTTCGTCACGACTACGGTCGAGCTCGGGAACTGCACCGAGTCGGCAGCGGGAGCGTTGGGTCCGTTCTGCAGAACGAAGCTATACCCGGGGTCCTTCCCGAAGACACGGTCGCGCTGATTGACGAACATGCGCAATTGTCTTTGCGCCACGGGATCGGGCGCCATCGCCACTCCGCCCCTGGCCGGAGAGACATGCAGGCCCATGACCAGGCCCGACATGCCTTCCTCGGAGTGGTTGCCGGAGTGCATACCTGAAGGGTGGCTCGAGGCGAGCTTCAGATGCTTGTCTATGTGGAATATCAGATGGCAGTGGAGGAGCCAGTTTCCCGCTCTCGTGGGAACCCAGGTAAAAGCGGTCGTGGTGCCCGCGGGCATGAACTCAGTTACGGCTTTCCGGCGCTGGCGCACAGTGAATATCGTATCGCGAACGGCGTTGCCTTTGGAGGTGACGTCGAAGTAGAAGCCGTGGAGGTGCATCGGGTGTGGCGCCGCTGTGGGGTTGATCAGCCGATAGCGTACGGTGTCTCCGACGGTGTAGTTGAGGCGTTCGGTGTGTGGCCACGAAAGCCCGTTGATCGCGAACACTTCCCTGTAAGCGGGCTCGGGGATTGTGCGAAGCGTGTCTTCCCATAGCGAGATGACCAGTACGCGATCTCGCGAATCAGCGTACGCCCCCGGCGGGTCGACGATGAATGCGCCCGCGAGCTGGGAGTCTGCGAGCCGCGACTGCCCCTCGCGGTTACCTTCGGTTCTGCCCCAGTAATAAAATGTGCCCGGAATGGTCGCATTGAACGTGATCTCGCGCTCGGCGCCAGGCGCGATCTCGATGGTGTCGAGGGCCGAGGCGCTGTGATCCTGCAGGCCACGGAGAGTCATTCGCTGCTTGAGCGAGTTAGTGACGATAGCGCGGATCTCCGTGCCCGCGCGAACGCGAATGAGCGGTCCCGGAATCCTTGGCGCGGAGCGGCTGGTCGCGAAAGCGTAGACGGGGACACCGGGGGCGGTTCGTCCTTCGGGGTACCACATTGCTTCGCGCGCTTCGAGTCGAACGGTGAGGATGCCGTTGACCAGCCTTCCGGCCGGCAGCCGGTTGTCGTTCGGCTCTGCGGCTACGGCGGCTGCACCTTCCGCGGAAGAATGAGGGGCTGCCGTGGCCGGGAGCGGC
>JBDSVO010000307.1:0-29413 GCA_039927215.1 Gemmatimonadaceae bacterium | reverse complement strand
AGAGCGATGGAGCGGGGAGCGCGCTTGCGACTTTATGCGCGAGGGCGGACTTGCCGCTGCCGGAGCCGCCGGCGATGCCGATGATGAGGGGCTTGGACACGTCCGGAATGTATCGCCTCTAAGATGCTGTTGAATCGGGCACATGGGTGAGCAGAAAACCGGCACATCGGTAAGCCACTGCTCGGCAGCTTGCGATCTCCGGGTGATCGAGAGAAAACGAAATTGCTGCGGGGTGTCAAATGGAGCCAGTCCACTGAAGCCTTGGTACAAACCGGATTGGGTATGGCTCAATCAGGCCTAGCTGCAAGGAGCCGTACGAAACGACCAGTCCATCCTCGCTCTCACAGATCCCCACATACTGGCCCGCCAGATTCTTGGAAAGATGCAGTGGCTTGTCTTTCCACTTGAAACTCCCCGTTGAAGCAACGAGCCGCACGTGGTAGTCGGGTGGATATTCCAGTCCTGGTAGTCGCTTTGGATATTCCCTGATCGAGGATGTGTAGAACGTGCCAGGAGGCCGACGCTCAGGAAGACTTCGATGCGGACGACGTTCGTTGTACTCCTCTTGGAATGCGTCGAATCGTCGCTGCTGAGCTTGGATCGATCGTGACGCCGGCATTATTGCCGCATCCTTGAGTGTTTTGTGAAAGCGTTCGTGAGCACCGTTCTCTGAGGGAGTCGCTGGCTTGTTGTGCTCGGGCTTGATGCCAAGTCTCACCCACCAGAATCCCAGTCGTCCGAGCCTACCCAAACCAGTTGGTTGACAGAAAGGCACCCCGTTGTCGGTGCGTATAACGCGCGGCAATCCTCGCTCCTGAAAGAGACGGAGGAACACTTTCTCACTTGTCGCCACCACCGTGGATTCCAGAGCCGTGCACTTGAGGAGATAGCGCGTCTGAAGATCCATTATCGTCAGCGGATAGCAGTACGATCCGGTTCCTCCCAGACGGAACTGACCCTTGAAGTCAGCTGTCCAGACGAGGTTTGGCTCATAGGCTCGGGCTCGTCCAGTATCGAGCGAGGTATGGGCAAGAGAATATCTCTTCTTCTTTGGACGGATGAGATTCTGTCGCTTCAGCAGCTCGCCTATCGAGCTCGCAGCAGGCCAATGCTTGTTGGGCTCCCGCTGAAGCAGAATATCCCGGATCATCTGCGGCCCGTAGTGTGGATAGCGGCGCCTTATGGTGATGATTTCTGACGCCACCTCGACTGTGATCCGGTGAGGTTGGTTAAGACGAGCGCGAGATCGCTCCTCGAGCCCGTGAAGTCCCCCTTCCTCGAATCGTTTTAGAATCTTGTGTCCAGTTTTTTCACTGATCCCGAATTGCCGACATCTTTCCAGGATCGAGACACTACGATCGAGACAGGCTAGAGCGAAGTCCAATTTTTCCGACATGGGTGATATTTCTCGCCAAGGCACGGGCACCTCCCAGAAGATGCCCGAATGTGATGCCGCCAAGACTTGGGCGCTCACCTATGTGCCGGTTTTGGACTCACCCATGTGCCCGGCTCGTACCCCTTCACGGGTAAACGGGCGACGGTATCACGGGACACTCACAACGCGCCACTGACCGGGTTTTCTGTTCAGATCACCAGCTCGATCGGGAGAAGACCCCCTTTTTAAAATGCGCGAGCCTTCACGACTTATCGGCCTGAAAGTGCGACGGTACTTTTATCGCATCAACTGACAATCAAGGCAATCGCATGCTACTCGGTCTGCGCACAGTGATTTACAAGGTATCCGACCTCGAACGGGCGAAGGCGTGGTACAGCTCGATGTTCGATATCGCGCCTTACTTCGATGAATCGTTCTACGTCGGATTCAACGTCGGCGGGTTCGAGCTCGGGTTGGATCCAAGCATTTCGAAACAGGGGCCAGGCCCGGGAGGCGAACTCGCTTACTGGGGGGTGCGGGATCTGAAGGCAACGCTCGCCGACCTGACGGCGAAGGGCGTCAAAACCCGCGGCAAGCTCCAGGATGTCGGTGACGGAATTCTCGTAGCGAGCGTTGAAGATCCATTCGGCAATTTCATTGGCCTCATCGAGAATCCTCATTTTACAATTGCGACGGAAGCCCAGAATCCGTGACCGGGATGGGCCGGTCTGGCGACAGTCTGGAGCTGGCTCGAGTTCGGGTGGAAAGTCGGCTGTGGAATAGGTGATGCGCTGGGGCAGCGGACATGTCGATGCTTTCCGACGTTTTCCTTGCCGCCGAGTGGCGATACCTGGCGCTGCTGAACTATCGGGTGAGCCCTGAGCTGCTCGCGCAATTCGTTCCCCCAGGCACCGAGCTCGACGAATGGCGTGGCGGCGCTTACATGAGTCTCGTCGGATTTCATTTCCTGAACACCCGCATCTTCCGGATTCCTGGGCCGCTGCATCAGGCGTTCGAGGAGGTCAACCCCCGCGTTTATCTACGCCGGAAAGTCGGTGACGAATCGCGCCGCGGTGTCAGGTTCATCAAGGAAATGGTTCCGGCGCCCGCGGTGACAACGGCGGCGCGGCTCACGGCCGCCGGAGTCCGCGTTTCTCGCGGACGGCTCAGCAGTGAAGGTTCACTTGCCAATGCGGCTCGCGCGAGGTACTTGAAACGACCAGTCACCAGAAGAGCGCCTCAAATTCGCGGGAGGAGTCGTTCAGTCCGAGTTCTATCAGCTCCGTCGCACCGCCATCAAGGACATCTCGGCGTATTGTGCGTTCCTTCTCGGGTTTATCGGCTCAGCGCCGTTCGCATGGCAGTTGCTCAGCGCTCAGCTCGAGAGCAGCGAGTTCGTCCGCGGGCTGTGGTATTTCTTCGCGCTTGTTACAGTATCGGGCCTGCTCTGCGGTACTGCAGGTCTCGCGCTCGGTGTAATCACCGGCTGGATCTGGGAGCAGAATCACAGGCGACGGCGGAAGCTTTCCGAAGGCGCAACACAAGGGGCTGACTCGCTGCAAGGTGGTGATTCAGGCGTTGCCCTAGAAGACTCCGCCCGCACGCTCTCTGAAGATTCGGCCGAGTCGCGGGGTCTTCGACTCGTTCCGCAAAGCGCTCCGTCTATTCCTGACCTGACGGGAAGGAAGCTCGTCTCGCTACGTTTTTTCTCCGACGTGATCGAGTTTGACTTCGGCGGAGTGTTGGTGATATCGAGGGACAATGCTGTCGTCATTACCGGACTCCACCGCCTGCGATACCCGGATCCTGGCTCACATGAGGCACTCTGCAGCCTCATCGGGGCCTTGGCTGACACTACTCGCACAGCTCCGGGAGACAGGCTCGAAATACGGTTCAGCGCGGACCGCCACCTGATTGTCCAGCACCCCCGCTCTCGTCCCGTAACGATTGCCAACAGGTCTTGAACACCCTGACTGATTTCCGTAGAGTCACGTTCTCCGCGTTTTCCATATCGCTGGTGACTACTCATGACCCTGAACGACTGGAGGCCGTCGTGAAATGCATGCGATTGTCGCAACTCTCCGCCCTCACAATGTTCGCCGCTGCACTTCTTATCGGACCCTCACTGTCGTTCGCGCAAGGTGTAACGACGTCTGCACTCACTGGCGTTGTCACTAGTCAGGAGGGACCGGCGCTACCCAGCGCACGAGTCGTCGCAGTGCATTTGCCGAGTGGGACGCTGTACCGCGCCTCAGTCACGACGAGCGGGCGATTCAATCTCCCGAACATGAGAGTCGGGGGACCATATCGCGTCACGGCGACCTCTCTCGGGTACGAGCCCCGCTCCGAGACCGACGTGTTTCTCACCCTGGGACAAACGCTCCGGCTCGATTTTCAGCTGAAGGGGCGTACGCAAGTGCTCTCCGGAATTCAGGTCACGGCGGAACGCGATGAAATACTCAATGCCGGCCGCACAGGCGCTTCGATGACAGTTGATCCGCGCAAGGTTGCGTTGACGCCGTCTATCAAGCGCAGCACTCGCGATCTCACCCGGCTCGATCCGCGAAGCGACGGCAACATGAGCTTCGGCGGGCGCAACTGGCTGTACAACAACATTTCCGTCGACGGATCCTACTTCAACAATCCGTTCGGACTCGACGACCCGGCGCCGGGCGGTCAGACCAACGCCGAACCCGTTCCGTACGATGCCGTCGCGGAGCTTCAGGTTTCACTCGCGCCGTTCGATGTGCGCGAGGGCGGCTTCACCGGTGCAAACATCAACACGGTGACGAAGAGCGGCACGAACGAGTTTCGCGGATCGGCATATTCGTTCGCCCGGAACGACGCGCTGCAAGGCAACACAGTGAGCGGGTCGAAGGTCATTGCCAATCCCGATCTCAAGTACAATCAGAGCGGCGTTTCCATCAGCGGCCCTTTGATCAAGGACAAGCTCTTCTATTATATCAACGGCGAGATCGAGCGAACGAAGGATCCTGGCTCGAATTTCGTGGCCAGTCGAGGAGGCGCCTCCGGGCTGGGCGTATCGCGGGTTCAGGCGGACGTCATGGACGCCATTCGCCAGCGAATGATCACCGGTTACAACTATGACCCCGGTCCATACGAGGGATACTTCTTCCATACGGACAACGACAAACTGATCGCGAAGCTCGACTGGAACATCAACAACAGCCAGAACCTGAGCTTCCGCTTCAACTATCTCGATGCGACGCGCGACCTTGGCCCGCACCCGTTCGTGCTGAGCTTCCAGAACACTGGACGAGGGCCGAGCGAGTCGAGCCTTCCCTTCTATAAATCCGGCTACGCCATCAACAACGGGCTGAATTCATACGCGCTGGAGCACAACAGCCGATCGGACAGGTTCGCCAACCGTTTCTTTGTGAGCTACAACAGGTTCCGTGATTTCCGAAGCCCGTTCAGTGAGGACTTCCCCACCATCGAAATCGGTGAAGCCGGTGTCACCTATACGACCATCGGTCATGAGCCGTTTTCGATCCATAACATCCTGGATCAGGATGTGTTGCAGGTCACGAACAACCTGAGCTTCTTCAAGGGAGCGCACGTCGTCACCGTCGGCGGAAATTTCGAGTCGTTCGACTTCTTCAACTCGTTCAACATCTTCCGCCACGGGTTGTTCCAGTTCACCGACGCGAGTCCGTTTTTCGGCAGCACTTTCGCATCCGTCCAGGATTTCCTGAAGGCGACGACCGGACCGAACGCGAAGCAGTTCAACGCGATGATCGGGAAGGGTTCGTACAAGGGCGAGAACATCCACGTCGGCCAGGCTTCGCTCTACGCGCAGGACGAGCTGCTCGCGACAGACAGGCTGAAGTTCACGCTCGGCCTGCGCGTTGATGTTCCGATGTACTTCACTGAGCCGGTGGACAATCCTTACTCACGCGCGCTGCCGGCGCTCGACGAGAATCGAAGCCCGGAGGTCGTCGACCAGAGCAAGCTGCCCGATGCGACGTGGATGTTCTCGCCGCGGCTGGGATTCAACTGGAACGCCGCGGGCGCGCGCAGCACTCAGGTCAGGGGCGGAACGGGAATCTTCACTGGACGCGTTCCATTCGTGTGGATAGGGAACGTCATCTCGAACCCGGGTGCGAATCCCAACCTCGCGGCGCCTAATGCACCAATACCGACGAAGAAGGGCTCGGTGCTCGCGCAATCGTTCGATCTCAATGGGATGGTTTCAGATTTCAAGTGGCCGCAGGTATGGACCACCGACGTCGGCATCGATCAACAGCTTCCATGGGATGTGCTTGGAACGCTCGAGGTGATCTACACCAAGGACATCTACGGCGTCTACGTTCGAAATGCCGATCTTGTCAAACAGGTGCGCACGCTTCCTGATGGGAGGCCTTATTACGGCGGCTTCGGAGCGAATGAGCTGACGTCCAATTTCGGTGCCGGCATATACGTCATCGACAACAAGAACGACGGACACGCCTTCAACATCACGGGACAGCTCCGGAAGACTTTTGCCAACAATGTCGATGCGAGTATCGGCTACAGCTTCAACGAGGCCAAGAACTCGCTCAAGTCGTCCGAAATTGCCAGTGTGCTCTGGCAGAACCAGCCGGTGCAAGGTGATCCAAACAATCCCGAGCTCAGCTTCTCCGAGTTCGGGCAAAAGCACCGCTTCGTTGGCTCGGCTTCCTACACGAGAGCGTGGTCGCCCGCCCTCCGCACCCAGGTCGGCTTATTCGCCGAGCTCGCTCAGGGTAATCGTTTCTCAGGAGCCGGAGGGAATCGCTACTCGTTCATTTATTCCGGCGATGTGAACGGCGACGGTCAGGGCGGAAACGACCTCATCTACATTCCGAAAGACGCAGGTGACATCGTGCTTGTGCCGTTCACCGGCGGTGGCATTTCGGTGGCGGAGCAGTCTGCTCGCCTCGAAACGTTCATACAGCAGGATGACTATTTGAAAGACCACCGCGGGCAAATCGCGGAACGGTTCGGCGCGTTGAACCCATGGTACAACGACGTCGATGTGCGTGTGCTGCAGGATTTCTCATTCGGGACGGTCGGCAAACGACAGACATTCCAGTTGAGTCTCGATGTCCTGAACTTCACGAACCTGCTCAACTCCAACTGGGGTGTCCGGAAGGTCGCGAGCGCATCCGCGACTTCACCGCTCACATTCAAGGGCTTTGATGCGAGCGGGAAACCAACATTCAACTTCACTGGTCCGTCGACGACATTCATCGACGATCCCGGTCTACTGTCGCGGTGGCGCGCTCAGCTCGGGCTGCGATACCTGTTTAACTGACTCGAAGGACGTGACAACAAACGGGCGCTGAAATCTCAGCGCCCGTTTGTTGTATTGATCCTGCTCCTGACGACTAGTAGAACTGCCTCAGCTCGACGCGCGTGTTGTTGAGATACACACCGTACAAGCGGACGTTGTCGCCATTGCGAAGATTCTGGAATGTCGTCGCATCCTGTCGCCGCGCGTTGTAGGGCATGGACACGGTCAGAATGCCGTTGTTCGTGTTAAGTGTGAACAAACCGTTGGGATAGTCGACCTGGCGCACGCTGCCCTGAATCGACTGAACGTTGCCCGATACACCACCGTTATTGCTGCTCACGGACTGATCGACCTGGATGTAGTCCGTGTAGTAGGAATTGTTGTTCGTGCTCGAGACTCGGGCGGTCACCCGATCGCCGTATTCGAGCGAATTCACGGCATAGGTCTGGTTTTGATAGACCACCTGCGTGCGGCTGTCATACGCCAGCGCCACGGTCTGCCCGTTCGACTGCTGAATTGCGATCTGCTGTGAGCGAGTGTCGAGGCTGCGCACCGAGCCGCTCACTTGACCACTCTGTTGACCACTCTGTTGATTGCCGCCAAGGACGCCGCCCAGGATTTCGCCCAGGCCGCCGGTATTGGCGCATGCCGCAGTCGCAAGAAGAAGCAATGCCGCGGCAGCACCCCCCCGCGCGGCTCGCTGATAATTCGTCATCCCTACCTCCTGAATTAAGCCCATGGCTAATAAAGCAAGCATGGTGCCGTTCAGGTCAGATGTCGGGTGAGGTTAAGCCTCGTTTTTGGGCAGTGATTCAAGCGTTGAGCGGAGTGTCTGGGCGACGCTCACCCAGTCGTAGCGTTCGCGGGCAATTCGTGCGAGCGTCGTCTTGTATCGCGGGCCGAGCTGAACCGCTTTCGGCACCCGATCGACGATTGCTGAGGCCGTTTCCTGGGGATCCAGCTTCATTGCCTCGGCTGCATCAGGCGGCAGCTCCGCAGAAAGTGCGTCGATGCTGGCGGCCATTCCGCCAAAGTAGGTTCCGAGCGGGAAGCACCCGGACGCCAATGCCTCGAGAAACACGAGCGGACCCGCTTCGCGCACGACCGACGGGAATACGCCGACATCGCAGCACGGAAACAGAAACCTCAGCTCGTTGTGCGTAAGGTATCCCGTGAACACTACGGTGTCCGGCTCGAGTCGCTGTTGCGCAATCGAGAAATAGTCATCGAGAGTTCCTTGACGCTCCAGCTGAGCGAGAAATGTCTGCACTTCTGACAATCCGCCGCCGGAAGAATCGGCATCCGGAGATTTCTCCAGGAAGCGACCCCAGGCCGCGATGTTCTCGATGAGGCGTCGGTCGTCGCGATGCAGTGCCCAGAGAAACGCCTCCATTGCTTCGCGGAGCGGGCCATGACCAACGACTACCACGCGCAGATCCGGAACGGCTTCCAGAACCAGAGGCAAGGCGGCGATGACACTCTGTATCCCTTTCATCGAAATGATGCGGCCGGTGAAAAGAAGAACCGGCGCGTTGCTCCAATTCACGGATGCAAGTTTCGCCTCGACGTCCGCATCTGGGTTCTTGCCTTCATAAGTCGAGCACTCGTCGAGCAGGGCGGACAAAACTTCGAGACTCATGTCGCCCGTCACCCGATCGCGCAAAAGCTGCGTCTGCGCACTCGTTTTTCCGCGGGGCATTTCCCGCAATGCGGCACCGAGCGCACGAATATTCGACTCCCGGCCTTCTCGATCGACCGGCTCGAACCGGGCGGTGTCAACGCCCAGGTGCAGCTCGGTGAATTTCGTTTCGACCCCGGGCACGTCGTCGAAGACAGTCATGACGCGGTCTCTCATTTCGCGACCGATTACAAAAATACACTTTGCATCCGAGAGCGCAGACGATGCGTAGCGCTTGAAGCGCGCATCCTTTTTCGCCGCGTACTCGATGCCGCTGCCGTGCGGCATCACAGCGTAAGGCACTCCGGTGGCCTTGCTGACTCGCTGGGCGACAACCGCCATCAACACGACATGGTTGGCGTGGATCGCCGAAATGGGGTTCGATTCGACGATTCGCTGTACTATGCGGACGTTGCGCTCGATGTACAGCTCGATCTCGTCGTCGGGCAGCTCGATCATCGGGACCACGCGCTTGTACTCGTCGTAGTGATCCCACACGAAGACCGGGAGCGTCTCGCCGATTTCTGGCTGGTGAAGAATGCACTTGCCGCGATAAGGTGATTCTCGGGCCAGAGTGCGCTCGATGTCTCCGGAAAGACGGTGGCGATAGGCTTCTGTGATCGCCTCGTAGCGATCGGGATGATTTTCCTGACAGACCAGCTGTACCGTCTCGCCACTGCGGCAGAGCGCAGTTATGATCGATCGAGTCCACAGATTGCTCCCGGACCCTTCGAGGAGCCAGCCATGCAGCAGACAGATCATTCGGTCAGGTCATAAGGTTGCGAACGATTTGCGCGACGCGTTGAAAGAGCACATCTTTTTTGAAATGCACGCAGTGAGACACAACTTATCACTCGTTGCCCTGTTCGCCGCATTTGCCGGCAGGCATCAGCGATAAATTCGACTTCTGAGCGAACAGGTGTATCAGATCTAGGCGTGGCGCGAGGCTGGCAATCCAGCACGCCGCGTGTTACCGCGGTGAACCGCTGAGCAAAGCTGCCGATGCGATCCTCCCGACAATCGAAGACTCTGGTTGGACTGGCGCTCAGCGCTTTTTTCGCGTGCTCTCAACCGACTGAAAAGCCCGCGGCCACGCAGACTTGGCAGCTCCCGCGCGACATTCATTCATTCGCGCAGCCGCAAAAGGCGCGTGTAACAAACGTCTCGCTGGATCTGACCCCCGACTTTTCAGCGCGTAAGCTGCGTGGCACCGCTCGGCTCGCGATCGAGCGCGGTCAAAACGCTGACAGCATCGTTCTAGACACGCGAGACCTGACGATTAAGAGCGTAAAGGACTCGCATGGAAGCGCACTCGGGTTCAAGGTCGGCGCAACTGACAAGCTGATCGGTGCGCCACTCGCCATCGCCTTGCCCCAGAGCGACACGATCGCGATCGAATATGAGACGTCACCCGGCGCAGCCGCGGTCCAATGGCTCGCTCCGGAGCAAACGTCCGGCGGCAAGGTTCCGTTTCTCTTCACGCAAGGCGAAGCAATTCTGACACGGTCGTGGGTGCCAACGCAGGACAGTCCCGGTATACGGCAGACGTACGACGCGACCATCCATGTGCCCGTCGGAATGCGCGCAGTCATGAGCGCGGAGCACATTGGCACTGACGGGGAGAAGGACGCGCAGGGACTCGCAACGTACCGATTCAAATTGGACAAGGCCGTTCCACCCTATCTTCTCGCGCTCGCAGTCGGCGACATTGCGTTCCGTGCCATCGGAAAGATTACGGGCGTGTACGCGGAACCAGCTGTCGTAGACAAGGCCGCGAGCGAATTCGCCGAAGTAGATCAGATGATCGCCGCGACTGAGAAGCTTTACGGCCCGTACCGCTGGGGCCGTTACGACATTCTCGTTCTTCCGCCGTCGTTCCCATTTGGCGGAATGGAAAACCCGCGTCTCACGTTTGCGACTCCGACAGTCCTCGCCGGCGACCGGTCACTCGTGAGTCTCGTTGCCCACGAGCTTGCTCACTCCTGGTCCGGCAATCTGGTCACCAATGCGACGTGGGCCGACTTCTGGCTCAACGAGGGATTCACGGTCTACCTCGAGTCGAGAATAATGGAGGAGCTCAGAGGGAAGCCGTACGCCGACATGCTCCGCGTGCTGGGCCGGCAGGACATGGACGCGGCGGTGAAAGACGCGGGAGGTCCACAGTCGCCCGCTACACGGCTTCACCTCGATCTCACCGGCAAGGATCCTGACGAAGCGACGTCGAACATCGCCTACGAGAAAGGTGCGGCGTTTCTACAAACGGTGGAGTCCGTGGTCGGCCGGCAGAGACTGGATGCTTTGCTGCGCGACTACTTCGACCACTTCGCATTTCAGCCGATGAGCGCCGACAGGATGCTCGCCTATATGATGGAAAAGCTGCTCACTCCGGCAGAGGCGGAGCGAATAAACGTGCAGGCTTGGATTTACGAGCCGGGCGTTCCGTCCAACATTCCAGCCGTACATTCTGCTGCGTTCGCGGCCGTCGACAGCCAGGTGTCGACATGGAAGAATGGCGCTGCCGCGTCCACGCTCAACACTGCCAAATGGACGACACACGAATGGGTGCACTTCCTTCGCGCTCTAACTGACACCGTTCCGGCAAACCGGCTCGCTGATCTCGACAACACATTCCACCTCTCGTCGAGCGGGAACAGCGAGATTCTTTTCGCTTGGCTCGAGATCGCGATTCGAAACCGGTATCGGCCGGCGTTCGCCGCGCTGGAACGATTCCTCACATCGCAAGGCCGGCGAAAGTTCGTGAGGCCGTTGTATACCGAGCTCGCGAAGTCCGATTGGGGACGCGCCATGGCGATGAACATTTATCGTCGCGCCCGTCCAACCTATCACTCGGTCACCAGCACTTCTGTGGATCAAATTCTCAACTGGCCCGCCGCACGGCCGCCGCCGGCAAATCGATGACGGCCGCCAACGAAAGCGGCGGCGAATCGTGGCGCAGCAACTCGCTTCGGCAGATTTTGCTTCTGCTCGTGCTCGTTGGAAACTTCGGGTTGATAGCGGAACTCCTGCTTCTCGGTCACACGGAATCGTTCAACCAATGGATCCCATTGATCGTGCTCATGCTCGGAACAATCAGCTCACTCGTCGTGATATTCCGTCCGGGTCACACCGCAATCAGAATTTTTCAGTGGATCATGGCATCATTCCTGATGGCTGGAGTCGTCGGCTTGTATCTGCATTATCGCGGCAACGTTGAGTTCGCTCTCGAGCGGTATCCGGACGCAAGCGGATTTGATCTCGTCTGGAAAGCGCTGAGGGGTGCGACGCCGACACTTGCCCCAGGCGCGCTCGCGCAGCTTGGCTTACTGGGGCTTGTCTGCACTTTTAGGCACCCGATGCTGGGCGGTCGCTCTATTGGTGGCACCGAAGTCTAGGGGAGTGAACGGATATGTGGTTTTGATAAATTCAACCAGCGCATCATTGGATGCACTGCACCGAGGGGGACTTGAAGATGAAAAAGCTAAACGCTTCACTAATCGTCGTCGCCTCGCTCGCACTCGTTGCGACGATGGCTTGCACCATGAAGAAGGCAGACTCTACTGACACCACAGCTGCAGCGGTGGACACTGCGGCAATGAGCGCGGCAGCCGCATTGCCGGCAGCAGCGACTACCGCACCTGGTACGGCGCCGGCGGCGGGCGGAGCACCGGCAGCCCCGGCGTCCGGCGCTCCAGCGCCGGGGGGAATGGTGGATCCTAATTCAGCGACTCGTGCGGACCTCGCCGCAATCCCGGGAATGAGTGACGCCGTGATCAATGCAGTCATTGCAGCACGCCCTTACAACAGCATGGTCGCATTCGACAAGGCGCTCGCAGCCAGTCTGAACGAAAAGCAGCGGGATTCCGTATATGCCCACGTCTGGCGACCGATCGATCTCAATACAGCCACGGGAGAAGAGATCCTCCTCATTCCCGGAGTTGGACCTCGCATGCGTCACGAGTTCGAGGAGTATCGCCCTTACAAGTCGATGGACCAGTTTCGTCGAGAGATCGGCAAGTACGTGGACAAGAATGAGGTGGCCCGCCTCGAGCGATACATTACGATCCGCTGAAACATCCATGTCCGCCGCAGAACCGGCGTTGGCGGTGAGAGCCGTCACGCCGGCCGATGCGGATTGGATAAGGCAGCACGTAACCGATACGGCACGACGACGCCGATCGGGTTTGATGGGATACCGGTCAGGGACGACATCGAGCTGGGGATGCAGCTCGCCCGCGCGGATGATTAGTCGCAACGGGATGTTTCCGAAGCTTGACTTACTTTACAATACAAAGTACTTTAGAGAAGATTTTCACAACGGGGATTCGGATGTCCATGAAAGCGTTCCACGCAGTCGTTACTCTCGTGCTGGGCTTCGCAGTCGGGATCGTGTGGCTCCGAACATTCTGGAACGACTCGCATAGAGTGCCGCCGGCCGTTCTCTCCGCACCAATCGCTGCAGCACTGCTCGGCCTGTCGCATTGGGTGGCCTACGACTTCTCGCTCAGCCACTGGGCCGGCGACTTCAGCCTTCTGCAGGCCCTGTTCAATATCTCCGTTGCGGCCGCGCTGCTCATGAGACGCACGCAGAGGGCTTAATCTCAATCTATGTCGTGTTTGTCGCCGTAAGTGACGGTCAAGCAGTTGGGTTGTTGTCACTTGATTCAGTAAACGGTCGCCACAGCTCGTCACCCGCGTGCTACCTGATGGGCCTTGTCACGCGTTCGCCTATGCACGGCCAGCGTATCGGCACGGCTTTCCTCGGACAAGCAGAGAAATGGGCGCGCGAGCGCGGGTGCGATCGGGTCACGCTCACCAGCGCAACTCATCGCACTGCTGCTCACGCGTTCTACGAACGCCAGGGATTTCCCGAAACCGGTCGGCGGTTCGCAAAACAGATCGAGCCCGTTACGGACGGATCATGACGGAGCTCGACACAGTCCAGCACTTGCACGACCTCGGTCGGTAGCTCCTTCGTCGAGGCCAGCCTAGAACTTCGGCTTGACGCGCTCCTCAATCCGGCGGTCGGGGACCAGCCAGATCAAAGCGACAGTAACGTAGATCAGATCGGCAATCCACTCGTTGATGAACGCCAGCGGTACGGCCGCCGCGTAAAGCAGCAGGGAGATCTTTCCTTTGCGGTCGCTACCTACGGCGATTGCCAGAGGCGAGTCCGGCCGCTGTTCGGCGAGAATGCATCTCAACAGAATCGTGTACGCTATCGCTGCGCCGAGCAGCACCATCCCGTACGCGGCAGTGGGTATTGCCGCGAAGTGATTCTCTCCCATCCAGCCGGTCACGAACGGAACGAGCGACAACCAGAAGAGAAGATGAGTATTCGCCCACAGGATCGTTCCGTTGATCCGTTCTGTCGCCTGAAGCAGGTGGTGATGATTGTTCCAATAGATCGCGAGAAAGATGAAGCTCAGCACGTACGTCAGAAAAACGGGCAGCAACGGACGCAGCGCGCTCCAGTCGGATCCGTGAGGAATCTTCAGCTCGAGAACGAGGATCGTTATCAGAATTGCAACCACACCATCACTGAACGCCTCGAGGCGGTCCTTGCTCATGCTTCGATTTCTCCGTGACGTGCTGGACGATAGAATATGCGAGGCCCATACGCAGAGGGAAATCAGAGTGACCGATGAATCGACCGACCTCGGTGCCGGAATCGAGGGCAGCGAAGGCATTTTCGTTCTCCGAGGGAGCGGAACGACGCGAAGCTGGAACGGAATTCGTTACAAGACGGGTCTCTCCGCAAAGAACGTGGGCGCCAGACAATTATCGATGAATGTCGCCACGATTCCTCCGGGCGGAGTTGCGTACGCTCACATCCACGTCGATTTCGAGGTGATGCTGTACATCCTCGAGGGTAGCGTGCGGCATGACTTCGGGGAGGGATTGACGCAAAGCATCGAAAACTCTGCCGGCGATTTCATCTTCATCGAGCCCGGCATTCCCCATGAGGTTTGCAATCTCAGCGCGACTGAGCCTGTGGTCGCGGTGGTTGCGCGCTCAGACGCGAGCGAGTGGGAGCACATCATCGACTACCCGAGCGAGCGGCGACCGCGCGGTTAGAGTGGCATCTCTTATCGTCTATTGCGGGCTGATCATTTTTCTGGTGGGACTCGCGTCAATGATACGGCCGATTCGCCACCTCAGGATAAGAACGCGGCGTCGCGCCGCCATGATATCAATCGCCGGGATTCTCTTGATCGTCGGCGGAGCTAACCTTCCCGCTTCCGAGGTCGCCTCGCCAACACCGACGATGATCATCGACGAGTTTCTCCCGAGATATCATTTCAACGAGTTTCATTCCACTCGAGTTCATGCGCCGCCGGAGACCGTGTACGCCGCTGTCCGGCAGGTCACCGCGCGCGAGATCAAGCTCTTTCGGATTCTTACCTGGATCCGTTCGCCACACCTTGGAAAGGCACCCGAAAGCATTCTTGCTCCGCCAGCCGATGACGCGGTGCTCGACGTTGCGCTGCGCTCGGGATTTCAGCTCCTCGCCGACGCTCAGCCTTGGGAAATTGTTTTCGGGATGGTCCAGGGCCGCTGGCGGTTGAGAAGCCAGAATCCCACGCCTCAGGATTTCAAGGATCTGAATCGGCCCGGCTACGTCAAAATTTCGATGAATTTCCATGTCATTCCCGGTCAGGACGGGTGGTCCACGCTCACAACTGAGACTCGTGTCCTTGGCACAGATGCCCGCGCGAAGCGTCGCTTCGGCCGCTACTGGCGCGTGATTTATCCGGGAAGCGCGCTCATCCGGGTGATGTGGCTGAAAGCGATCAAGGCCAGGGCAGAAGCCGGCTAGTCCGCTTATCTTGCTACCACCCTCTCGATTGTAATGACTGGAACATCGGAATCCGTCGCTGTCGGCCTGCATGCGCGCTACGCCATCGAGCGTGAGCTGGGACACGGTGGAATGGCGGTGGTGCACCTCGCCGAAGAAAGGAAGCACGCGCGCAAGGTCGCGATAAAAGTCCTGCGACCAGAGTTCACCGCTTCCGTAGGAGCCGAGCGCTTCCTTCGCGAGATCGGAATCGCAGCGCGACTGTCTCATCCACACATTGTTCCTCTCATCGACTCGGGCGAATCCGAGGGGCAGCTCTACTATGTGTCGCCGTTCGTGCCGGGCGGGTCGCTTCGGGACAGGCTCCAGCGGGAGAAAAAACTTTCGCTGCGGGAAACTCAGCGAATCACACAGCAGGTTGCGACTGCGCTCGACTACGCGCATCGGAACGGGTTCGTTCATCGCGATGTAAAGCCCGAGAACATCCTCTTCGCCGATGGCTTGGCGCTGCTCGCTGATTTCGGAATTGCCCACGCCGCACCCGAGCCTGGGACGTCCGTGATCACCGAAGGTGGATTGGCGGTGGGAACTCCCACGTACATGAGTCCCGAGCAGGCGACCGCCGAGGAGCATCTCACCGGCGCCTCAGACATCTACAGTCTCGCCTGCGTCGTGTACGAAATGCTGACCGGCGAGCCGCCCTTCCACGGCGACAGCGCGCGTGCCACCATGGTTCGTCACGTGATGGAGACGCCACGCCCGGCTCGCGCTCTGCAGCCGGATATTCCGCCGAACGTGGAGCGAGCCCTGGCGCGCGCGCTTGCCAAACGCCCGGACGAGCGATTCGCCACCGTGATGGACTTCGCCGCTGCCATAGAGGGAACAGGGCCGGACGGCGGCGTGGGTTTCTCCGCGGCTGTCCGTACTGTCGCAGTGCTGCCGTTTGTGAACGCAAGCTCAGACCCCGAGAACGAATACCTGAGCGACGGAATAACGGACGAGCTCATCAATGCGCTTGCAAAAGTTGAGGGCCTTCGTGTCCTGTCGAGGACTTCGGTCTTCGCGTTAAAGGGAAAAGCTCAGGACGTCCGCGCCATCGGCGCGCTGTTGGGTGCGGCGGTTGTCCTCGAAGGCACCGTGAGAAAATCGCTCGAGCGCCTGCGAGTCACGGCACACCTGACGTCAGCCGAGGATGGCAGGCTCCTCTGGTCCGAGCGTTTCGATCGCACCGTGAGCGACATGTTCGACATTCAGGAAGAGCTTGCCGAAACCATAGTGACGACACTGCGCGGCACGTGGCTCGCCGATCTCGACCAACCACTACCGAAACGGTATACGGAGAGCATTTCGGCGTACGGTCTCTACCTCAAGGGTCGATACGCCTGGAACAAGCGCACGCAGGAGGGAGTGGCTGAGGGAATCGAGTACTTCGAGAAAGCGATCGCGGAAGATCCCGGGTACGCGCTCGCTTACACCGGTCTCGCCGATTCGTACGCGCTGCAGATCGACTATCGCAACGTTCATGTAAACAACGGCTTTGAGCGGGCGAAAAAATACGCGGAGAAGGCGCTGGAACTGGATGACACACTCGCTGAAGCGCACGCTTCGCTCGCCTGGACGCTGTTCATCTACGATTGGGATTGGGAAGGTGCGACACGTGAATTCCGTCGAGCGATCGAGCTCGACGCGCGCTATGCGACTGCTCACCAATGGTATGCGTTTCTCCTCGCGTCGCAGCAGCGGCTGGACGAGGCCTTGGTCGAGGCGCACACATCGCAGGAGCTCGACCCGGCGTCAGTCTCGATTCGGCGGTCACTCGGCTACACGTACCTGTACGCGCGGCGTTACGACCAGGCCCGTTACCATGAGACGCGGGCGATCGCCATGAATCCCGCAGGCGAGGAGAGCTACCGCGTTCTCGGACTCGCGTTGTCGCTCAGTGGGGAGCACGAGGAAGCAGAGCGCGTGTTGCGCGAGGCGACGAGTCTCGCAGCCGCCGGCACGTACACCAAGGTGACGCTGGCTTATGCGCTGGCGCGAAATGGAAAGCGCGAATACGGTGAAGCGCTTGTTACGGAGCTCGCGGAAAAACGCGAGAACGACTACGTGTCTCCGGTCGAGCTGGCAACGCTGCACGTCGCTCTTGGTAACATTGAGAGCGCGCTCGACTGGATGCAGAAAGCGTATGAAGAGCGAAGGGGTTGGATGGCGTATCTGAAGGTGCATCCAATCCTCGATCCCGTCCGGGATGACCCGCGCTTCCAGGCGCTCGTGACGAAGATGCGGCTTTGATTCGGCGGGGCTGAAAGGTCAGAGCTCGAGTTCCCACGTCTGACCGATCAAGCCCTCCCCGAACAAAGCGTGCGGCGCCGCAACCCCGACCGACCACGATTACGTCCCAAGCTACCTGCCTCTGCCCTAACAATTGCGCCCATGCAAAAGGCTCGGCTGCGGTTTCTTGCAGCGATAAGCTCTGAGGGGCATTTTCATCGCTCTCCGATTTTCCCATCTAGAGATTTGCCCTTACTCCCCGGAGGAACCTGATGCGAGGAATTACCCTGCTTTGCTCGGCCGCACTTCTCATCGCGTGTGCGAAGACCGAGAGTCCGCCGGTCGATACAATGGCCGTTGCTCCCGCGGCTGCACCCGAAGCGGCGCCGATCTCGCTCAAGGACGTAGCCGGCAAGTACGACGTCACCGGAAAGAACGAAGCCGGCGATAGCACGCTCGTGACCTATGAGCTCAATACAACCGACACCACCGCCTGGACACTCACATTTCCAAAGCGGAAGCCCATCCCGCAGCGGATCGTATCAGTTGCAGGAGACAGTCTTGTCCTCGAGGGCGGCCCCTACGAAAGCGCGATAACAAAGGGCGTTCAGGTCAGAACTCATACCGTCTACCGCCTGCAGAATGGAAAACTGGTCGGACGTACCGTAGCGCGTTACGATACGAAAGGTCCGGATACTCTTCGGATCATAATGAGCGAAGGAGTCCGGAAATAGATTCTCCACCGGACCAGCAGTAGCCAGACTCCGATGGTGACGGAACCGAAGGGGGCGCGCGAGAACATCGCTCGCCCCTTTCGAACGCTGCTGCACCGCGAATTCGATGCAACATGGCTTCGTTCTCCGAAATGGCTGGGCGAAAAGAAAGTCACAGCGACGAGTGCGAATTCGGACACGATCGTCGAGCGGAATTCCGGTGGCGGTCAGGTTGACACGCGCATGTTCCGCGCCGTACCCTAAGGCAAAACCGGAGCCTACAGCACCATGTCCACTTCCCGCCGCGACTTCATCAAATCCTCAGCCGCTGCAGCCGCTGTACTGGGCTCGCGCGCGGCTCTCGGCCAGCCGTCAATAGCAAGCTCACTCGCAGCGCCGAGCACCGATGCTTACATCGAGGACCTCGCGATGGAGGCACTGAATGCGGCCAAGGCCGCGGGCGCCTCATACGCTGACGTCCGAATCGGACGGTACCGTCGCCAGTCCATCAGCACGCGGGAACGGCAAATCACCGGCGTAAGCGATAATGAATCCTATGGTATAGGTGTTCGCACCCTCGTCGGCGGCGCATGGGGATTTGCGGCAACGGCCACAATGACTCCGGCCGGCGCACAGCAGGCCGCACAACAGGCCGCACGACTCTCACGCGCTGCGAAATCGGTGCAAAAGAAGCCTGTCGAGCTCGCGCCGACACCGGCGGTAAAGGGAACCTGGCGCACGCCGGTCACGCGCGATCCGGTTGACGTTCCGATCGAAGAGAAGGTCGCGCTTCTGCTCGCCGCAAACGCGGCCGCGATGAAAGTCCCGAAGATCCGCTTCGCCACTTCCGGTCTGCAGGCGCTGCGCGAAGAGAAAACTCTCGCGACAACCGATGGAACGCTTATCACGCAGACCTACGTTCGCGTGAATCCGTCGTTTACGGCGACTGCGCTCGGCGACGGCGACTTCCAAAGCTACACCGAAGAGCTCTCACCCCGCTCGTCGGGCTGGGAATACATCCAGTCCCTCGACATGCCTGGCAATGGTGAGCGGTGGGGATCGCTTGCCGCGGAGAAGCTGACCGCGCGCTCAGTCGAGGTCGGCCGCTACGATCTCATTCTCGACCCGACAAATCTCTGGCTTACGATCCACGAATCCATCGGGCATCCAACCGAGCTCGACCGCGCAGTGGGCTACGAGGCTAACTCTGCCGGCACGAGCTTCGTTGCTCCGCCGGAGAAAATGATCAACCAGCTCAAGTACGGCTCTCCTATCATGAACGTGCAAGCCGACCGCACGCAGGAGGGCTCGCTTGCCCGCACAATGTGGGATGACGAAGGCGTGCCAGCGGACAAGTGGCTGCTCATCGAGAAAGGAGTCTTCAAGGATTATCAGACGACGCGAGAGCAGGCGGCGTGGATCGCGGCCCTCACCGGCGTGAAGAAATCGCACGGCTGCTCGTTTGCCGACTCATGGTCGAGCGTACAATTCCAGCGAATGCCCAACGTGTCGCTGCTACCGGGTGACAAGGACATCGGCCTCGACGACATAGTGGCTGCAACCGAGCGTGGGATCGTCGTGAAGAACCGCGGCTCGTGGTCAATCGATCATCAGCGGTACAACTTCCAGTTCTCCGGCCAGGTGTTCTACGAGGTGAAGAACGGAAGGATCACGGGAATGCTGAAGGACGTCGCGTATCAGGCGCGCACTCCCGATTTCTGGAACAGCATGGACATGATCGGCGGCCCGAAGAGCTATTGGCTGGGCGGTTCGTTCAATGACGGGAAGGGTGAGCCGGGCCAGTCGAACTCTGTCTCGCACGGGTGTGTACCAGCGCGCTTCAAGCAGGTGAATATCGTGAACACTGGGAAGACGGCATGAGCCCTCGCACTCTATATGGTCGCGCGTCGACGGCAGCTACCGCTGCACTTCTCTCGCGCGAACAGGCAAAGGCGCTTGCCGATCGGGTCCTCGCGATGGGCAAGGCCGACGAGACCCGCGTCAACATCTCCAGCGACTGGTCCGGCAACACGCGCTTCGCAGATGGCCAGATCACAACGTCGGGCGAGACGACCGATTCGACCATATCGGTAACGAGCACGATAGGAAAGCGGCGCGCCTCCGTGACCACCAACGTAGTCGATGACGAGTCGCTCAAGCGAACGGTAGACCTCGCCGAGCGGCTTGCCAAGCTCGCCCCGGAAGACCCTGAAGTGATGCCTGAGCTCGGGCCGCAAACATATTCTCCAGTAACAGCTTACATCGGTCGCACCGCTGATCTTGGCCCCGAGGCCCGGGCCGCTGCGACGAAGCGCGTCATCGATCAGGCAACCTCTGCGGGCACTGCTCTGGGAGGTTTGATCGTCGCCGGTTATCTCGAGGCGAATGCCCTCACACGGGCGATCGCCACGACTAAGGGATTGTTCGCGTATCATCGCTCGACAAACGCAAATCTTTCGACAACGGTGCGCACTCCGGACGGCACTGGCTCTGGCTGGGCTTCAGCGGGCGCTCGCGATTGGCAAAACATCAATCCTGTTGCGCTCGGCGGGCGTGCTGCACAGAAGGCTGTCGCGTCCCGGAACCCAACGGCGATCGAGCCCGGCGCGTATACAGTCGTGCTCGAGCCGCAGGCAGTCGCCGATCTTGTTCCGCTCCTCGGCGGCGCATTTAACGCGCGCTCAGCCGACGAAGGACGAAGTCCGTTCTCGAAACGTGGCGGTGGGACGAAGATCGGTGAGAAGATCGTCGATGAGCGGGTGACGATCTACTCCGATCCTGCGGACGCTGACCTCCTGGCGCAGCCGTTCGACGGCGAGGGCTTCCCGCTCAAGCGCAACGTGTGGATCGAGAACGGCATTCTGAAGAACCTTTCGTACTCGAGATTCTGGGCGCAGAAACAGGGGAAGGAGCCGACTGGTGGCGGCGGTGGTGGAGGCGGCGGCGGTTTTTTCGGCGGGTTTCCCGGCGGGCTCAAGATGGTTGGTGGCACGAAGTCAACGGACGAGCTCATTGCTGGAACCAATCGCGGAATCCTCATCACGCATTTTTTCTACATTCGATTTCTCGATCCACGCACGGCGCTGGTCACGGGACTCACGCGCGACGGAACCTTCCTGATCGAGAATGGCAAGATCACGCGCAGCCTGAAGAATTTCAGATGGAACGAGAGTCCGCTGTTTATGCTCAGCAAGCTCGAGGATGTCGGGCGCGCCGAGCCGACCGCAGCAAGCCAGGTAATGCCGAGCATCAAGGCGAGAGATTTCACGTTCACGTCTCTGTCCGACGCGGTTTAGCTCAACACAACGCAACGGAGGACGCAATGGAAAACGACGACGCTCAGATTGGACATATAGTCACGAGACGAGAAGCGATACTCCTGCTGGGCGCAGCGGGCGCGTCGTTGATCGCCGGATGCTCCACGGGACAATCGACCCCCGCCCCATCGAGCCAGACATCCGACGCTTCAGATGCTCAGACGGCAAACGCCACGTCAGGCGGCGCGCCCCAGGGATGCGTCGTGCGTCCGGCGCAGACAGAAGGGCCATACTTCGTCGACGAAAAGCTCAACCGCTCCGACATTCGCTCAGACCCATCTGACGGATCGGTCAGGCCAGGAACTCCACTCGAGCTCACGTTCGTCGTCTCGCAGCTCGGCAAGGGAACGTGCACGCCTGTTGCCGGTGCGATCGTGGACGTCTGGCATTGCGACGCTGAAGGAGTCTACTCGGATGTCCAGGACCCGAGCTTCAACACACGCGGAAAGAAATTTCTGCGCGGGTATCAGGTAACGGATGCCGCCGGCCGCGCGAAGTTTGCGACGATCTATCCCGGATGGTATCAAGGTCGAGCAGTGCACATCCATTTCACGGTCCGCACTAATCCCGCGGCAGCCGCCGCGCATCAGTTTACGTCGCAGATCTATTTCGACGACGCCGTCAACGAGAAGGTTCTCTCCCAGACGCCGTACACCTCGAAGGGATCGCCCGATCAGCGAATGAAGAATGTGCGCGACGGCATCTTTCGCGAGGGAGGGTCCCAGCTGGTCCTGCCGGTTGCAGCCGCTGGAAGCGGCTACGCGGGAACGTTTGACATCGCGCTCGATGTAGCCTGATGCCAATGCGTGGAATTCACTCGACGCATTCGAAACAGCACCGGCGTTACTGCCGTAGATTCGGGATAGGCTCTCTATTCCGGTGACCTCTCCGGCACACGCGCCCTCGGAAAGCTGATGATCAACGCACAGAATCCGACAACGACCATCGAGCTCGCTCCGTCGCAGATAACGATCGGCGGTACGCCCCTGTCGAGCCCATCATCCGTGCTTCGAGGATTCCGCGCTCAACGTGAAGAGCTTGGCGACCAGCTCGACAATCTTCAGGACACGCGCCAGAATCTGGCTAGAGAGCTGGTGCAGGTCCCTGCCGGAGCCGCCGGGCGCACTGGCATCGAGCAGAGAATCGCGGGAATCGACGGGCGTATCGCCACCATCGATAAGGCCATCGCAGACGCCGACGCCCAAGTCGCGAAGGCGGCGGCGATTCCCGGCGCAATCGTGGAGCCTCCACGCATTATCAGAGAGGGCCCGCCGGAAGAAGCTTACGTCGTTGGCACGATATTCATGGTCATCGTTCTGCTTCCGCTATCCATTGCATTTGCGCGCCGCGTGTGGCGACGCGGAGGAACGGTCATCGCTTCTTTTCCGAAAGAGATTGCGGAGCGACTCGGACGACTCGAGCAGGCGGCCGAGGCGACGGCGCTGGAAGTAGAGCGCATCGGCGAGGGTCAGCGTTTCCTCACGCGCCTCTTCACCGAGGGGCCACAGGCGCACGTACTCAGCGCAGGCGCATCGACCGGAAGCGTCGTCGAACGCAAGCCCGACTAAGGTGTCCGTGACCGTCCCGCGGCCTGCTTGGTCGTGCTCACGATCACTTGCCGCGCGGCAATTCACCGGCAGAGCCGCGTGTTGACACGCCTCTGACAATTCCCGAACTTCGCACGTGGATTGGCTCCGCTGGCGCCGTTTGCGTCGCAAGCGGCCGCACTGGACGCACTGCTTTACGAGCGACGCTACTCGCTGCTGTTCGAGGGACAGCGATGGAATGACTATCGGCGATTCAAGCGGCTCAATCAGCTTCCACTGGATCGGCCGACTCATTTTGTCGCGAGGGTGATGCCAATCCCGCAAGCCGAGTGTGACGCGAGGGTGGTGAAGCCAAACGGGTGCTAGCAATCAACGTTGGGGATTCGGTTTTCATCGAGAGTTGACGCTGCGCGATCGCGGCCCCAATTCGGCCCTCCCGCTCCGCCATCGCCGGCTCCATGTTGGTGACGAGAAAGCATCTGCCGGGGAGTCGCAGAACGTTGCCGGTGGTGCTCGAAGCTGACATCCTGCTGAGCGCGCGTGAATGAGCGAAATCGTCTCGCGGTTGTTCGAAACACTTGCGGACCGTTATCGCATCGAGCGCGAGATCGGCTCGGGCGGAATGGCAACAGTCTACCTCGCGCGCGATCTCAAGCACGACCGCGACGTCGCACTCAAGGTGTTCCGTCCCGAGCTTGCCGCAGTGCTCGGCGCCGAAAGGTTCCTGAACGAGATAAAGATCAGCGCGCGCCTCGATCATCCCCACATTCTCACGCTGATCGACTCAGGGGCCGCTGACGGACTCCTCTATTACGTCATGCCGTTCGTTCGCGGCGAATCGCTGCGCGACAGGCTCAAACGAGAAGGGCAGCTCGGACTCGACGAAGCACTTGATATTACGAAGCAGATCACGTCTGCGCTCGACTACGCGCATCGTCAGGGCGTCGTGCACCGCGACATCAAGCCGGAAAACATCCTGATCCATGAAGGCGAGGCGGTGCTCACCGACTTCGGGATCGCGATGGCGGTGCAGGAAGCCGGAGGAAGCCGTTTGACCCAGACGGGACTGTCATTGGGGACGCCGCAATACATGAGTCCGGAGCAGGCGACTGGCGATCGCACTCTCGATTCGCGAAGTGATGTTTACTCGATGGGTGCGGTGTTGTACGAGATGTTGGCCGGAGAGCCACCCCATACCGGCGCAAACATGCAGGCAGTCATCGCCAAGCTGATGACCGAGCGGCCGACGCGCCTTCGAGTGATTCGCGACACAGTGCCGGAAGAGGTCGACGCAGCGGTAGCTAAGGCATTGTCAAAACTTCCCGTCGACCGCTATGCGAATGCGGGTGATTTCGCGCGGGCGCTGGCGACTCCCGGAGTGCGGCGGCGAGTCAGACCTCGCATACGACGATGGGTTCCCATAGCGATCGGTGGTGCTGTCGTTACAGTCGCTGCGATCGCCGCGGCAATGATTCTCACTCGCAGAGCTGGCCCTTCGTTGCAGCCAGACCGGGTTCAGCTGACCGTCACAGGACTCTCTCAAGACGCGTCACTGTCCCCGGACGGAACGCGCATAGCGTTCGAGGAAAAGCAGTGCGCCGAAGCAGGCTATTGCACATCTCAACTGGTCATCCAGGACATTGACGGCCAGAACCGACTGGTACTCACCCGAAACGTCGCAAATTTCTGGGGAACAGCCTGGACGTCTGACGGTCGTTACGTCGTGTTCGACGCCTCATACGGTCGCGAGGAATTTGGTGTATTTGCAGTCTCGACCCTTGGCGGGGAGCGAAGATTTCTCGGTCGTGGCAGCTATGATTTGCTCTCGGGGGACACTGCGTTCATCGCAATGCGTCAGCCGGGGGATTCAATCGGCTGGGTGCGGCGAATCACTGTCCGCGATGGGCAGACGCTCGACAGCATTCCGGTGCGTGACCTGCCGGCCACGTCCGGATTCGGTGTAATTCGTTTGACATTTCCGGACAGGCTCCTCATCCAAATGCGAGAGTGGAGATTGATCGACTTCCGGGGTGCGGTGATCGACCGAGTTACACCGCAGTTTGGGGCCCTCGGCCACGGGTACCGCGCGGGCTGGGTGCCTGCCAGACAAAAGCTGGTTGTCTCTTCTCAACGTTCGCTCGGTAGTACTGAGTGGGATATCCTCAGTATGGATGTAACGGCGTCACGCATTGGACCGGGCATCGACACCGTTGTTTCCGGTTTGCAGATGGATTTCGGAGTATTCGATATCTCGCCGGACGGAGAGCGCCTCGTCTACTCTGCCGGACCCGTCGAGGGCACACTCTGGACGATCGACCCTCGCCGCACGAAGGAAGGGCGTTTCGCTGCGACTCAGGCGCTCTCTACGACGACGAGGTTGACGGCGCTGATATCCCCTTCCGGCGACCGGATTGTTGTCGTGCGCGAGATTCCGACCCCCAACGGAATCGTTTCAGACTTTTCAATCCTTCCACGGGACGGCGGCGCCGAGTCCCGGATTGCCCGTGGAGTTCAGAATCTGCTGGATTTTAACTGGTCGTCCCACGGCGCTGCGATCCTGTATCTGCACAGAATCGAAGGCAACAAGGTCCGGCTGATGGAAAGCGACACGATGGGACGCGGGACTCGGGAAATCGTTCGCCTCGAGCAATCTGCCGCGGTTGCATTTCTCCCCCTCCCGGATGGAGCACTCTGTATTATCCCTCAGCAGCGCCGCTCTCTATCCCTGACCCGCCGTCCCGGTAAAAGGGACGTGACGTGGCGCGCTCCCGATTGGATTGGCGAGATCTATAGCGTTTCTCTTTCGCCGGACACGAAGTCGCTTGCCGTCCTCGCGACGACTCGGCTGGGTGACTCGATGCTTGTTGCCACTGTGGAGATCGATAACGGCCGTTTTACCAAACTCGCGAGTATCGGCGGCGAATGGCTCGGGCGAGTGAGGTGGCTCGCGGATGGCAACATCACGTTCGATATTTACGAGCCGCAAGGAGGAATGGCGCTTTACTCGATAAGGCCGGGCGGGCAGACGCGGAGGCTTGGCAGGTTTCCGCTTAGTGACGGAACCGTCAGCGTGTCGAAAGATGGCGGTCACATGGTAGCGTCCAACTACGGCCGCAAGAGTGACGTCTTCATGATCCGAAACTTCGGCAAGATGCTGCGCCGCTGATGGCTAGCTCGCGTCCTGCATGAGCGAAATCATGACGCGGTTGTTCCCTGCGCTCGCCGAGCGGTATCGCATCGAGCGTGAGATCGGCTCGGGCGGCATGGCGACGGTGTACCTCGCCCGCGATCTGAAGCACGACCGCGACGTCGCGCTGAAGGTGCTCCGTCCGGAGCTGGGCGCCATCCTCGGCGCCGACCGGTTTCTGAACGAGATAAGGATCAGCGCGCGGCTCGATCATCCGCACATTCTGACACTGATCGACTCCGGTGCAGCCGACGGATTTTTTTATTACGTCATGCCGTTTGTCCGCGGCGAATCGTTGCGCGCCAGGCTCGATCGAGACAGGCAGCTGGGGGTAGACGAGGCACTCGACATCACCAAGCAGATCACGTCGGCGCTCGATTACGCCCATCGACAGGGCGTCGTGCACCGCGACATCAAGCCCGAGAACATTCTGATTCATGAAGGCGAGGCGATACTCACTGACTTCGGGATCGCGATGGCGGTGAAGGAAGCGGGAGGAAATCGTCTGACGCAAACAGGGATGTCGCTGGGAACGCCGCAGTACATGAGTCCCGAACAGGCCACCGGCGATCGAGATCTCGATTCCCGGAGCGATGTGTACTCGATGGCCGCCGTTTTGTACGAGATGCTTGCGGGCGAGCCACCGCATACCGGCGCTTCGGTGCAGGCGATCATCGCCAAGCTGCTGACGGAGCGTCCGACGCGCCTGCGAGTGATTCGCGACACCGTGCCGGAGGAAGTTGACGCGGCGGTAGCCAAGGCACTGGCAAAGCTTCCCGTCGACCGCTTTGCGAATGCGGGTGATTTCGCGCGGGCGCTGGCGACGCCTGGAGCGCGGCGGCGAGTCAGACCTCGCATACGACGATGGGTTCCCATAGCGATCGGTGGTGCCGTCGTTACAGCCGCTGCGATCGCCGCCGCAGTGTTGATTCACGCGCCCAAGCCCGCACCGCAGCCGGACCGAGTTCAGCTGACTGTCACAGGACTCTCTCAAGACGCGTCACTGTCCCCGGACGGAACGCGCATAGCGTTCGAGGAAAAGCAGTGCGGCGAAACAGGCTATTGCACATCTCAACTGGTCATCCAGGACATTGACGGCCAGAACCGACTGGTACTCACCCGGAACGTCGCAAATTTCTTCGGAACAGCATGGACGTCTGACGGTCGTTACGTCGTGTTCGCCGCCTCATACGGTGCCGAGCAATTTGGTGTATTTGCAATCTCGACCCTTGGCGGGGAGCGAAGATTACTCGGTCGTGGCAGCTATGATTTGCTCTCAGGGGACACTGCGTTCATCGCAATGGGGCAGCCGGGAGATTCAATCGGCTGGGTGCGGCGAATCACTGTCCGCGATGGGCAGACGCTCGACAGCATTCCGGTGCGTGACCTGCCGGCAACTTCCGGCGGATTCGGTGTAATTCGTTTGACATTGCCAGACAGGCTCCTCATCGCAATGCGGGAGACATTCTCCAGCTCACCGGAGCTCAGATTGATCGACTTCCGCGGTGCGGTGATCGACCGAGTTACACCGCAGTTTGGGTCTTTCGGCCGCGGGTACCGCGCGGGCTGGGTGCCTGCCAGACAAAAGCTGGTTGTCTCTTCTCAACTTTCGCTCGGCAGTAGTACTGAGTTCGATATCCTCAGTATGGATGTAACGGCGTCACGCATTGGACGGAGCATCGACACCGTTGTTTCCGGTTTGCAGATGAGTCACGGAGTATTCGATATCTCGCTGGACGGAGAGCGCCTCGTCTACTCTGCCGGACCCGTCGAGGGCACACTCTGGACGATCGACACTCGCCGCACGAAGGCAGGGCGTTTCGCTGCGACTCAGGCGCTCTCTACGACGACGAGGTTGAAGGCGCTGATATCCCCTTCCGGCGACCGGATTGTTGTCGTGCGCGCCATTCCGACCCCCGACGGAAACGTATCAGACTTTTCAATCATTCCACGGAACGGCGGCGCTGAGTCACAGATCACGCGTGGAGTCCCGAATTTGCTGGATTTTCACTGGTCTCCCGACGGCGCCGCGATCCTGTATCTGCATGGAATCGAAGGGAACAAGGTTCGGCTGATGGAACGCGACACGATGGGACGCGGGACTCGCGAAATCGTTCGGCTCGAGCAATCTGCCGCGGTTGTCTTTCACCCACTTCCGAACGGAGCGCTCTGCATTATTCCCCAGGAGCGCCAGTCCCTGTCTCTAATCCGCCGTCCCGGCAAAAGAGACGTGACCTGGCGTGCTCCCGACTGGATGAGCGAGATCTATAGCGTTTCTCTCTCGCCGGACACGAAGTCGCTTGCCGTCCTGGCGCTTAATGCGCGGCGTGACTCGATAGTCGCCGCCACAGTGGATACCGAGAACGGCCGTTTTACCAAACTCGGGAGTTTTGGCGGCGAATGGCTTGGGGGAATCAGGTGGCTCGAGGATGGCAGCATCACGTTCGATATTTACGAGCCGCAAGGCGCAATGGCGCTTTTTACAACCAGGCCAGGCGGCCCGACGCGGAGGCTTGGCGCCTTTCCGTTCAGTGATGCGACTATCAGCGTGTCGAAAGACGGCCGTCACACGGTTGCGTCCAACTTCAGCTTCAAGTCTGACGTTTACATGATCCGGAACTTCGGCAAGATGCTGCGACGATGACAGCGCCGAGCAACCCACAAGCATGAAAACCATCGGCATCATCGGAGGTATCGGCCCCGAGACGACGCTCGAGTATTACAAGCGCGACAAGACGGTTCGAGTCGTGTCGACGATCGATTACGCGCTGGACAACTGAGTGACTGTTTCACGCGGAGAGTTTACTTTAGCTGGCACAGCGCAAGTAATTGTGAGTTAGTTATTTAACCTCTGCGATATAAAGCGTCATATTGGGATGTCTCATCTGCCTTGTTTCATCCAGACCTGACCGGCATCTTCAATCTCGCATGACTTCGCTCATCTGGCAGCGGAACTACGACGAAGGCATACCCACGACGCTCGCGCCGTATCCCGAGCGGACCATCGTGGACTACCTCTCGGAGGCGGCCGAAAAATGGCCGCGCCGCCCCGCCCTGCTGTTCAAGGGCGCGAAGATGAGCTACGCCGACCTCGACACGCTGAGCAACAGATTCGCCGCTGGCCTTCTCCAGCTCGGCGTCAAACGTGGCGATCGCGTTGGAATCTGTCTTCCCAATTGCCCGCAGTTCCTGATCGCCGAGTTCGCCGCGTGGAAGATTGGCGCCATCGCGTCGCCGTTCAATCCCACCTACAG
>JBDSVO010000306.1:0-9585 GCA_039927215.1 Gemmatimonadaceae bacterium | reverse complement strand
TGGGACGGGAAAAACAGCGAGTCGGTGATCGCGCAGTAAAGAAGGTGCAGTCCGAGTTTGCCTCGAGCCTGACCGCGCGTGAGCGGATGGGACTGGAGGCCGCTTTGAGCGCGATCAAATAGGCGTTTTTATTTGGGACAATGCTTCATATATGGATTGTGCAGACACAGATGATACAACAGTCAACTTTTGTTTAAACATTCACCCGGAGAGATCAACATGACAACCTCAATAGCACATCCCACAACCGAAGTCGCTACGCGCTGGCAGATCGACGCCGCTCACAGCAACATCGAATTCGGTGTTCGCCATCTCATGATCTCGAACGTCAAGGGACGCTTCGGCGACGTCGCCGGCGTGGTGACGGTCGATCCCGACGATCCAAAAGCCGTGGCAGTCGACGCTACGCTCCAGACCGCGAGCATCGACACTCGGCAGGAACAGCGTGACAATCACCTTCGTTCAGCCGATTTCTTCGACGCCGAGAAGTTTCCGGTCATCACGTTCCGAGGGAATCGCGTGGAAGGCGATACCGACAAGAGCTTCCGTCTCTTCGGTGACCTGACCATCAAGGACGTCACGCGCGAGGTAGCTCTCGACGTGACCAAGGAAGGAGAGGGCAGCGATCCGTGGGGCAACCTGCGCACGGCGTTCAGCGCGCAGACGAAGATCGATCGCCGGGACTTCGGCCTTACGTACAACCAGGTGCTCGAGGCAGGTGGGGTCGTCGTCGGCGACGAGATCAAGATCTCGATCGACGTCGAGCTGACCGCGATCGTCGACTAATCAGAACGGATTTTACGGATTGGAACGGATCAGAGGCACTGAGGTCTCTGATCCGTTTTCTGCCTGGGTCAGTTTCACCGCGTTCATGAACGCCGAGAGCTTGGTCACGTCGAGCCGGCCATCGGTTCTCACACCCGAGCAGACATCGACCCCAAACGGTCGGACGGTCTCGATTGCCTCGCGAACGTTGCCCGCATTCAGGCCGCCCGCGAGGTAAACAGGAACCGGCGATGAGTCCACAATCCGCCGGCTGAGCGACCAGTCGTGACGGCGGCCGGTTCCACCGAGCTCCTTTACCGCAAGCTTTGGATTGCCCGAGTCGAGTAGCAGCGCATCGACGTCGGCGGCTACGCCGAGCGCTTCGCCTACCGACGCGTCTCCAGTCACGTGGATTACCTGAACGATTCTGACGCCCGGTAATTCCTCTCGTAGCGCTCGGTGCGCACCCGCTTCGACTGTGTCAACCAGCTGCAGCGTGCTGGCGCCCGTGCGTCGCTGCTGCGCCGCAATCGACGCGGCTGACGTTTCGGACGTCAGCAGGAAGGTTTCGATCGCCTCCGGTACGGTCGAGATGATCTCCGTAATCAACGTCTCGTCTATCGGGCCCGGCCCGCTGGGCATTCGGGACACGAGTCCGATCGCCGTCGCGCCAAGTCTGATGGCAGTTGCGGCTTCGTCGACGCTCCCCATGCAGCAGATTTTCACGCGCAGAGTCATATGAGGCGAAATTGCCCGGAACGTGGCGTGTTCGCCAGCCGCATCGTTAGCCCATTACTTGCCTATAGAATTCTAAACAGGTCACGTCAAACTTCCTCAGCAGGCGGAGATTAAATGTTAAGTCCCGCATGGACGGTGTCACGCGTTATGGGTTTTGCGGCAGCGTCCGTTGCCATCGGAACGGCGGGCTGCGCGCACGCGCCGTCGCCTTTGAACCGTATTGCCGTTGCGTATTCCACTCTGTCCGGCCCGGCCGGAGAGGCGCGCGGAACTGCTGAGCTCTGGCAGGACACGGACAACATCGTGCACTTGCGGCTGCAGCTGCACGACCTCACGCCGGGTGATCACGGAATCCACTTTCACGCGGTGGCGAAGTGCGAAGGTGCAGGCACAACCCCATTCGCCACTGCGGGAGCGCATTACAATCCGATTGGACGCCAGCACGGGTTGCAGAATGCAGCCGGCCCGCACGCTGGTGATGTGCCGAATATCACGGTTGGCGCAGACGGGCGCGTCGACACTGGGTTCACGACCGATCGCGTATCTCTGACCGCCGGCTCGACGACGCTGTTCGACGCAGACGGAAGCTCTATCGTGGTTCACGCGGCCCCCGACGACCAGACCAGCCAGCCGTCGGGGAACAGCGGCGCCCGCGTCGCTTGTGGAACGCTGAGGCGGACGCTCTAGCTAACGAGGAGCGCGGCTACCGGGAAGTGCTCCTCGGTCGAGCCGCGCTCAGCGCCGCGCCTCGGTAGTAATCCGGCTGAATGGAGTCTACTGCGCGGTCATACGCGGCACGCAGCGAATCGTCGATCGGGTAGATGCGGAACTGAACAGCAGGGAGGAGTAGATTTCGCGAACGCATGACGTCGCTTCGCTCATTCCTCACAGGGATCATCGATTACGCAGGGCTGTTTCCTCCTGCATCGCTGCCGATGGCATCCGCCGTTGCCAACTATGCCGAGTATCTGTCAGGAGCGGATCGCGACCTCCTCGGCAGGTTTGTCGTGCCTGCTTCTCGTCTCACCGAGTTCAGCAACATTGGGACCGGCTTGCTTCCTTGTGAGGAAGGGTCGGAGCCCTGGCGATTGAGCGTGATCGCCGGTGACGACACGGCGACCGATGCAGAATCGATTCTCCGATTCAATGCCGCGCACACGAACCGATCCGCCACAAGTCGCGCGGTTTGCGATTCCGTCGAGATGCACGCGCGACAGACGGGCGACGTAACTCGGGCGGTGCCTCTTTTTCCGCGATCACTGCGATTGTTCTTCGAGATTACAGCCGACGCCGATCCGGCCCCGCTTATCCGTGAAGTCGCTGCCCACAACGCAGCCGCGAAGATACGGACGGGCGGTGTCACCGAGGCGGCCTTCCCTTCATCCGCCCGCGTGATTCACTTCATCGCGGCCTGCAACAGCGCGGGCGTTCCTTTCAAGGCTACAGCTGGACTGCATCACCTCATCCGGTCCGATTATCCATTGACGTACGAGTCGGACAGCACGTGCGCGACGATGTACGGCTATCTGAACCTGTTCCTCACTGCCGCACTCATCCGAAAGGGAGTCTCCGCGGCGGAAGCCCGGGAAGTGCTCGAAGAACAGAACATAGGCGCCTTCGAGGTCGCGGACGACGCCATTTGCTGGAGAGGCCACACGCTCTCCGCGGATGATCTCAATGAGACTCGCTCACGCTTCGCTCTATCATTCGGCTCGTGTTCGTTCCGCGACCCCGTCGATGAGGCTCACGCACTCCATCTCCTATAGATCTGAATGAACGAGACTCACGACCCACGCCTCACGAGCTGGCTGGACGCGGCCAACGCACCTGACACTGATTTTCCGATTCAGAATTTGCCGTTCGGCATTTTCATTCCCTCCGGCGCAACTCAAGGGTCGGCGCGCGTTGGTGTAGCCATCGGCGATTCGATACTCGATGTAACTGCAGCGGTCACGGCGAATCTTCTTCCGATTTCACCTGCAACCGTCGCATGTCGGAACTCGACTCTCAATCAGTTGATGGCGCTCGGCAGGCCAGAGCAGTCCGAGCTGCGCTCCGCGTTGAGCGCGCTGCTGCGCAAGGGATCCGATAGCGGGGCATCGGCGGCCGCGACCCAGGAAACAATCCTCGTACCGATGTCCCTGGCTGAGCTCCGCCTGCCAGTCGCCATTGGCGACTACACGGATTTCTACGCGTCGGTCTATCACGCGATGAACGTTGGAAAGATGTTCCGGCCGGATAATCCGCTGTTGCCGAACTACAAGTACGTGCCGATTGGATATCACGGACGCGCGTCCTCCATCGTTGTGAGCGGAACTCCGGTCCGGCGGCCGATTGGACAGACGCGCGCTGGTGAAGCATCGCCGCCGGAATTCGGTCCGTCGCGGATGCTCGACTACGAGGCGGAGCTGGGACTGTACGTCGGCCGTGGGAATGAGCTCGGCAACGCGATAGCAATCACGGACGCGGAAGATCACATTTTCGGATACTGTCTCGTGAACGACTGGTCGGCGCGCGATATCCAATCGTGGGAGTACCAGCCACTGGGTCCGTTCCTCGCCAAGAATTTCGCGACCACGGTCTCGCCATGGGTCGTGACCGCTGAGGCAGTCGAGCCATACCGGATTCCCGCGTTCACGAGGCCTGAGGGAGATCCTCCTCCGCTCGACTATTTATCGTCGGGAAAAAACGAGCGCGAAGGCGGGCTCGACGCAACGCTCGAGGTCTATCTATGCTCAACCCGCATGCGCGAGGAGAATCTTCAGCCGGTTCTGCTGAGCCGGGCACCGTTCTCGCGGATGTACTGGACGTTGGCACAGATGGTGACGCATCACGCCAGCAACGGATGCAATCTGCAGACTGGCGACTTGCTGGCGAGCGGTACGGTGTCCGGACCCTCGCGCGAAGAGATGGGATGTCTGCTCGAGCTCACGCGGCGAGGGGCCGATCCGATGGACCTTCCCACCGGCGAAACCCGAAAATTCCTGGAGGATGGTGACGAGGTGATAATGCGTGGACGGATCGGCGGGAATGATAAGCCGACGATCGGGTTCGGCGATTGTCGTGGCGTGATACTCCCCGCGCACGCGCAGTAGCGAAGCCATGGCTCGAGGGCAGCGCAAAAACAGCGACTTGTACGAAATCCGCCGCTCCAAAATCCAGGGGCGCGGTGTCTTCGCAAAGCGGCGGATCAGACCGGGCCAGAAAATCATTGAATACGCTGGGGAACGGATCTCCAACGCCGAGTCAGATCGCCGCTACGATGACGAATCGATGCGGCGGCATCACACTTTCCTGTTCACCCTGGACAAGAAGACTGTCGTCGACGGGAACAGTCAGGGCAATGACGCGCGCTACATCAATCACTCGTGCGATCCGAACTGTGAAGCGGTGATCGAGAAGGGAAAGATCTGGATCTACGCGAAGAAGAACATTCAGCCGGGCGTGGAGCTGGCCTACGACTACCAGTATGAGCGGACTGGATCAAAGGATGACGAGAAGTTCTACGAATGCCATTGCGGCTCGCGAAAGTGCCGTGGGTCGATCATGAAACCCGCCCGCAAGCGGCGAAAGCGCACGCGAAGGAAGGCCCGCGCCTGACCCGACTTGCCTCGCGGGAACCCGTTGTGCTACTTCGGTTATACCGACGCAGACATTAAACCCGACCTTCATCGTGGAGTACCAGCCATGCGCCGAATCGCAAAGACATTTGCGTTCATCGCGTTCTCACTCGCCCTCACCGTGGCCACGGCCGGCGCGCAGGGGACCTATCGGCAGACAGCACCACTCGACCCGGTAAACCTCGACCGCACCGCTAATGCCTGCGTTGACTTCTATCAGTTCGCCAATGGCGGATGGATAAAGAACAATCCGATTCCCGCGGCTTTTCCCCGCTGGGGCAGCTTTAACGAGCTCGAGGAGAAGAACAACAGCGAGCTGACGAAGATCCTCGAGCGCGCCGCGGCAGACAAAAGCGCCAGTCGCGCTCCGGCGATCAAGATGCTTGGCACGTACTACTCGTCATGCATGGATTCGACAGCAGCTGAGAAAGCGGGCGGGGAGCCGTTGCGCCCGCGCCTTACCCGAATCGCGTCGATCAACGATCGTAATGCTCTCCAGCGCGAGATCGCCCAGCTGCACCTCGAGGGCGTGAGCGCGGTGTTCAACTTCGGGTCGACGCAGGACAGCAAGAAAAGCACGTCTGTCATCGGGGGAGCTCGCCAGGGTGGACTTGGTCTTCCGGATCGCGACTACTATACGAAGACAGACCCCGCGTCGGCGACGATCCGCAAGAATTACCTGGAGCACGTGGGCAGGATGTTCCAGCTCGCTGGAGAAACTCCGGCGCAGTCCGAGGCTGACGCAGATCGCGTTCTGGCTTTCGAGACGGCGCTCGCCCGTGCGTCGCTTACGCGCGTCGAGAGACGGGACCCGGTGGCGACCTACAACTACCGAACGGCGGCTCAGCTCGCTTCGATGACGCCGCATTTCAACTGGACCAGATACTTCACCGGCGTCGGAGCCCCGGCCGTCCCAGCCGTAGACATCGAGAGCCCGAAGTTCTTCAGTGCGGTTGACAGTCTCCTCGCGAACGCCCCGCTCCCGGATTGGAAGGCGTACCTCCAATGGAGGGCGATACGGAATGGAGCGCCTTACCTGAGCTCGGCGTTTGTAAATGAGGAATTCAGGTTCTCGAGCACGCTTAGTGGAGCAAAAGAGATACTTCCTCGTGTGAAGCGATGCACGCGCGAGACGGACGGAGGACTGCGTGATGCACTTGGGCAGGCCTATGTCGGTGAGTACTTCACACCAGCTGCAAAGTCACGCGCGCTCGAGATGGTCAACAACCTGGAAGCCGTTTTCCGTGAAAGGCTGTCGATACTGCCGTGGATGAGCGAAGCGACCCGCAAGCAGGCAATCGTCAAGCTCGAATCATTCGCTGAAAAGATCGGCTATCCGGACAAATGGCGGGACTATTCGACACTCAGAATTCAGCCCGGTCCGTTCCTCAACAACGTCGTCGCTGTGAACGTTTACGAGCGCAAGCGTGACCTCGACGAAATCGGCAAGCCGCTGGACCGCAGCCGGTGGGGAATGACTCCGCCAACAGTAAATGCGTACTACAATCCGCGGCTGAACGAGATTGTCTTCCCCGCCGGAATCCTGCAGCCTCCGTTCTTCTCGGCGACAGCTGACGATGCCGTGAACTATGGCGGAATGGGAAGCGTCATCGGTCACGAGATGGGCCACGGATTCGACGATCAGGGCGCGCAATTCGATCACGAGGGCAATCTCAAGAACTGGTGGGGCGCCGAGGACCTGGAGAAGTTCAAGCAACGGACAACTCTCATCGCGAATCAGTACGATGCGTACACGGTTCTCGACACAATCCATGTGAACGGACGCCTTACGCTCGGCGAGAACGCCGCGGACATCGGCGGGTTGTCGGTAGCGTACGCTGCGCTGCAGAAGGCGCTCGCAGGGAAACCGAAGCCGCTGGTCGACGGATTCACGCCTGAGCAGCGCTTCTTCCTGGCGTGGGCGCAGATCTGGAGGCAGAACATCACGCCGCAGAATCAGATGGTCCGGATCAACACCGATCCGCACTCACCGGGGCGCTGGCGCACGAACGGGCCGGTCTCGAACATGCCCGAGTTCGCGCAGGCATTCGGGTGCAAGCCGGGGGATCCAATGGTCCGGTCGGACGCAGTTCGGGCGACCCTGTGGTAGAGTGATTTAACTTCCAGGGAGAACTACAAGCTGCGCGCTGACAGCGGCAGGATGCTGTCAGCCGCGCGCTGCAGGCGACAGGACGGCACGAATGATTTCAAACCAACTACGGTGTTTATTGTTGACGGCAACCGAACCGTCCCGTCGTAGGCAGCGCGCGGCTGTTGGCATTAGTTGCTGTCAGCTCTGGGCTTGTAGTTCTTCGTTGAAGTTCCGTAGAGCGAAACGAGAGGAATGACCGCTACTCCACTTTTTTATCGCGAAACTTCCGGCATTCGCATTACGGTCAGGCCGATGTACCTGCGCGACCAGTCCGAGCCGTCGCAACAGCACTACGTTTTCGCGTACTTCGTGCGGATCGAGAACGTCGGCGCGCGCGTCGTGCAGCTGATGTCGCGGCGATGGCTGATCCACGACGCCGCGGGTGAGGATATCGAGGTCAAAGGCGAAGGCGTCGTCGGTGAACAGCCGATACTCGCTCCCGGAAGCATTCACGAGTATCAGAGCTTCTGCATTCTCAAGTCGGGAGAAGGATTCATGGAGGGCCACTACAATTTCCTCTCGGCCGACGGCAACAATTTTCGGGCCGAGATACCTCGCTTCATCCTGAGCGCGAGCCAATCGACCAGTCTCCCCTCCTGAAATCCAGGGTGGAACGAGCGTTGCCTCTGTCCATCGCCACATGACACGCATCTACGACATTTCGACACCCGTTAAGAACGAGGGTGTTGTCTATCCCGGGAATCCGGGGATCAGCATCGAGCCCAAGCAGGCAATCTCGCGGGGCGCCGGCGCAAACGTCTCGTCCATAGCCTTCGGATCCCACACCGGCACACACGTCGACGCTGCAAAGCATTTCTTCGACGATGGTGAGACTGTCGATCAAATTCCGCTCGACCGCCTTATCGGTGCCGCGATTCTACTCGCATTCGACGACGATCTCATGTCTGTCGGCGCGACTGACCTCCAGCAGCACGACATCGGCTCGCACACGAGGGTGCTTCTCAAGACGAGAAACTCGTCACTGCTCGGTCGATCTGATTTCGTCAAGGATTACACGTTTCTCGCTCCAGATGGGGCCGAATATCTCGTGGAGCGCGGAGTCGAGCTGGTCGGAATCGACTACTACTCCATCGAGCAGTTCCATTCGGGGCACCACCGCACTCATCTGACCCTTCTCGAGAAGAAGACAGTCATCGTCGAAGGGCTCGACCTGAGCGAGCCCGCACCGGGAGAATACCAGCTCATCTGCCTGCCGCTGCGGCTCGCCGGGCTCGACGGTGCGCCGGCGCGCGCAATCCTCGTGGCTGAATGACAATCACGCATGCGTTCTTCGACGTCGGGGGAGTTCTTGCCACGAACGGGTGGGACCGAAACGACAGGCGCGAGGCCGCGGCGCACTTCGGCATCGATCACGACGACTACACACGACGGCACGACGAGATCGTCGAGCAGTTCGAGCAGGGGCGGCTGACGCTCGACGAGTACCTGGATCGAACTGTTTTCATCAGGCCGCGAAGCTTCACTCCTGAAGATTTCAAGCAATTCATGTATCAGCAGAGCAAGCCGTTCGCGGACAGCCTTGCGGTCGCGCGAGAGCTGAGCGCGACGAAATCAGTGCGGATGTGCGTTGCAAGCAACGAATCGGCAGAGCTGAGCCTGTATCGGATGAGGCTGTTTGGTCTCACCGAGATCTTCGACACATTCCTTGCATCGTGCTGGATTGGCGTGCGCAAGCCGGCGCCGGATTTCTACGAGCGGTGCGTCGAGATCACGGCGGCGCGGGCTGAGCGCTCCGTCTTCATCGACGATCGCGAGGAGAATATCGCGGGCGCAGCTGCGTATGGCTTCAAGGTAATTCTGTTTCAATCGGCGGAACAGCTCAGGCGCGCGCTGGCCGCTGCGGGGCTCGAGCTCAACTCTCAACACGGATAGACGATGCAACTCGCGATGATCGGCCTCGGCCGAATGGGCGGCAACATGACGGAGCGGCTGATGCGAGACGGGCACCGCGTGGTTGTGTTCGATCGAAGCCCGGAGGCCGTGCAGAAATACGTCGGTTTCGGGGCAGAAGGTGCTACAGCGCCGGCTGACGTGGTATCGAAGCTCTCCCCGCCGAGGGTCGTCTGGATCATGGTACCCGCGGGGAAGCCGGTTGATGAAACCATTGCGGCGCTCACTCCCGGCTTGTCGAAAGGCGACGTCATCATCGACGGCGGAAATTCGAACTTCCACGACACGATGCGGCGCGCAAGAGAGCTGGAGAAACAGGGAATTCACTTTGTCGACTCCGGCACGAGCGGCGGAATCTGGGGATTGGAAAACGGCTACTGCCTGATGATTGGCGCTTCT
>JBDSVO010000305.1:0-5953 GCA_039927215.1 Gemmatimonadaceae bacterium | reverse complement strand
TACTTCATGTACGACGTCAAGCAGTACGATCCCGCCGAGTGGAGCTCGCCACCGCTGGAAGGGCGTATTGTCGACAGGCCGGGAGTTGGCAAGGTGATGATCGGCCGCGGAGCGACAAATCAAAAGGGACCGGAGGTGGCGATGCTGGCCGCGCTGCATGCGTTCAAGGCCGCGAGAGAAAAGCTTCCGGTGAACCTCGTGCTCGTCTGCGAAGGCGAGGAGGAAATCGGCTCGCCGAACTTCTCACAGGTCGTTCTCAAGCCCGAGGTCGCGGCCGCGCTTCGCAAATGCATCGGCGTGATCATTCCATTCGGCAGCCAGGATCTCGACGGCGCCGTGCAGCTCAACCTCGGCGCTAAGGGAGTTGTCGAGCTGGAGCTGGTGTCGACCGGAGAGAAGTGGGGACGCGGTCCGAAGGCGGACATCCATTCGAGTCTCGCCGCGCAAGTGGACAGTCCCGCATGGCATCTGGTGCAGGCGCTCAACACGCTCGTCAAGACCGACGGTCATACTCCCGCTGTCGAAGGCTTCTTCGACAAAGTGAAGCCGATGTCGCCAACGCTGCGAAAAATTCTCGAGGACGCAATTGCCAAGCGTAACGAGGCCACCACCAAGAAGGCGCTGGGCGTCTCCCGCTGGATCAACGGCGAGAGCTGGCACGACGCGCTCGTGCGTCTCGTGTCGCAGCCGACGATCAACATTGAAGGACTCGTCGGAGGCTACACAGGTCCCGGAGGAAAGACGATCCTTCCGCACCGCGCGGTTGCGAAGATTGACATGCGGCTCGTTCCCGACATGACTGCGAAGGGCACGCTCGCGCTGCTTAAGGCGCATCTCGCCAAGCGCGGATTTGGTGACATCGAAGTCAACATGAGCGGCGGATACGATCCGACGGAGACGTTACCGGACTCGAAGCTCGTCCAGGGGCAGATCGCGACTTACCGAAAGGCTGGTATCGAGCCGCTCTTGTGGCCTCGGCTCGCGGGATCGTGGCCGGGCGTCACGTTCACCGGCGCTCCACTGAAACTCCCAGCGGGACAGTTCGGGCTTGGCCATGGGTCCGGAGCGCACGCGCCTAACGAGTACTGGCTCATTGAATCTGCGAACCCGAAGGTTGCGGGAATGGATGGCGCCGCGAAGTCGTTCGTCGAATTCTTCTATGCGTGCGCGTGAATCAAGGAAACCGACATTGCACGCTTTCAAAGCGTGACCACTTTGAGAAGAGTGCGACAAGACAATCGAGGCGAGGTCACAATGTGGTGTAACACTCAGGTCACCTACAGCCCCACTACGAAGAACTCGAGAAGTGAATCCGAGCTCGAGGCAAATCCACTTGATCCACGCAATCTCGTCGGTGCATCGAAGAGATTCATCGATCCCACAAAGTACAAGTTTACGCTCGCTGCGTACGCGAGCTTCGACGGCGGCGAGTCGTGGACCGAAGCTCCCCCGCTGCAACTGCTCAGCAACTGGGCGGGAATCTCGGACCCTGCCATCGCGTGGGATAACGCCGGCAACTGTTACCTCGTAGCGCTCCCTTTCCCGCCGGCAGGCAACAGCACACACGGGATCGCGGTCTACAAGTCATCCGACGGCGGCCTCAGCTGGAGCAGCCCGAGCCTGATTCACACGAGCAGTGGCGACGACAAGCAATGGGCTACTGGAGATCGTAACACCGGGAGTCGCTTCTTTGGGAATGTGTATGCCGCGTGGGACGACGGAAGCAGTCTCGCGTTCGCGCGAACGACCGATCAGGGTGCAACGTGGCGCGGCACCGGAACGCAACCGGCCGGCTCGGTGCTCGCCGTCGGCGATTCATTTGCACCGGTCATCGCTGTAGCCAACGACGGGGCCGTCTACATTTTCTGGCTAGCAACCAACGTGATCAAGTACGTTAAGTCTATAGACGGCGGAAACTCCTTCACTATTCCACCTCGAACCGCCGTTTCCGGCCTGACGTCGATTTCTGCAGTACTGCCTCGAGCACCTGACTTTTCGAAATTTCCGGGCACGACATTCCGAGTGATGACGCTTCCCACTGCTTGTTGCGGTTCAGCTCGCAACGTCGTTGTCGCGTGGGCTGATTATCGCGAGGGAGTATCGCGAATCTATTATCGCCGCTCGAGCGATGGAGGCACGACGTGGGTCGGAGCAACGTCAGGCCAGCCGCTGCTCACCCGCGTTGGAGCTCCCGGGAGCGATCAACACGATTTTCATCCGCAGCTGGCCAGCACGCCATCGGGAGCTATCGCGTGCTCCTACTATGAGCTCGGCCCGAAATGGTCAGGTGCACCGCCGTGGATCAACGTAATGATTGCAACGTCGCAGAATGCGGGCGCGAGCTTTCTCGATGTCGACAAGGTGTCGAACGTTCCGTGGGATCCAGCAGTCAACGCGCCGCTCTCACACGGCATGGCAGGCACGACATTCATCGGCGAGTATTTCGGGCTTGCAGCAAGCTCCGCTGGATTCGTTCCGTTCTGGACCGATACGCGCACCGGCATGCAGGAAATTTTCTCCGGTCGGAAAATGACGATCGGTCCGTGGAACGGCGTGCAGTTCCAGGGAAAACTTCCGGCGGGATCCACGCGCCGATGGTTCACATTCAACTGGCCCGCGTGCTGGCATGTCGTTTGGGAAATCGTGCCGATCACGCCGCGTGTTGGAGCGCCACAAATCAAATGGCGCGTGCAGGTCGAACGCGCAACATCAGGAACCATCACTTACTGGCTCAAGGTTACGAACCTCACTGGACGCGACGTGGACATCGAAGGTCGGTACTCGATTCTTGCTGCCGACTAAGGAGGACTATCCATGGTAGTAGGTGTGCAATTCACAGGCTCGGTGCCGGGCAGCAGCTCGCGCCGATGGTTCACGTTCAACTGGCCCGCTCACTGGGACGTTGTGTGGACGGTGGTTTCAACGACGCCGGTGGTAGGAGCACCGCAGGTCGAGTGGGATGTCGCCGTTGAGCGCGCGACCTCGACAACGATCACGTACTGGATCACAATCAAGAACCTGACTTCGAGCGCTACCAACATCGAAGCCAGATACGCCGTCATGAATATCTGAGGAGCCGATGATGCGCATCATAATAGAGATCGATGGCGATAACGTCGCAGTGCATACCGATCGTCAGCTTTCCGAAACGGACACCACCAGGGTAGTCGACGCGGGATCAGCGCCTGTCGATCTGCTGAGGCAACACGGGGGAGAAGGCGTGTACGACACCTCGGACGTTGCTCAATCGCCGAAGGGAAAACGCCGCGCGGTCAAGTCGCGGAAAGACATTCCTCTCAATCCTCTTCGTGCAGGCGAGGCGATAGCGCGTCAGAGGCAACAGAGTGGAGATAGTGAAAGCGAGTTGGGCGTAAGCATCGATGCCGGTCGGGCGCCTCGGCTCCCGAAGGTTTCGCGGAAGAAAGAGACGCCTGAGTCTCGCCGCAGGAAGAGATAGGTTGTTGATGGTTCCGTCCTGCCCCTCAGTCCGGACTTGGTTGTCAATCGTCGATTGCAGTTAGTCCTGGATCCGCAATTGTCAGGAGTTGCAGTTGCTCGAGCAGGCGAATGAACCGAGGATGGTCGTGGTACTGCCGAAACCAGGGTTGTCTGCCGACTGAGTACATCCAGTCCGATTTCGCCTCGGGAGCACGTTCGAGCGTGTCCAGCGCAGTCGAGTCCTCTCCCAGCACAGCGTAAACCGTCGCCTCGTAGAATGGGTCGAGCTCGGAAATAATCGGTTCGAAGATCGCGCGTGCTTCGTCGCGCTTGCCGGCTTGCGCTGTGCAAATGCCGAGTGCGAAGACAAGCATCGCGTGACGGTTTGAGCGCTCGACCCCCTCGCGTGCAACAGCGATCGCTTCGTCGTGCTTTCCAAGGAACGACAACGAACACGCAAGAAATGCATAGCCCCGCACGAAATTCGGATCCTTCTCGATAACCCGGCGCAGCTCTGCCACCGCGTCTTCGAACCGCCACGCAAGGAATGCGACGATTCCCAGGTTCATGCGAGGAAGGACAGAAATCGGATCGAGCTCAGCTGCACGCTGTGCGATCGGTAGCGCTTCCTCGTCACGTCCGGTGCCGGCGAGAAATGCGGACAACCAGCGGTGTGCGGTCTCATGGCTGGGATTCAGCGCGATTGCACTCTGAAATTCACGCATCGCGCCTTCCCAGTCCCATTCCCAGTTGAGCTTCACGAATCCCAGCGACGCATGTGCGTCCGCGGATGAGGGATCGAGCTCGAGCGCGCGCCGCGCAGCTTCCACTGCCTCCGGGTATCTCTCGGCCGACGACGCGAACTGCCATGAGGCGAGCAGCGCCGAAGCGTCGGCGATTCCCGAGTATGCCGGCGCATAGTTGGGATCGGCGGCAGTGGCCTGTTTGAAGAGGTCGAGCGCATGCCGCATGGATTCACCGGTTCTTTTGTACCAATGATGTCGGCCGAGCAGATAGAGGTCGTACGCTTCCAGGCTTCGCGGTTGTTGGACAGGCGTCGCGCCACGCAGGTGACCGAGCTGGAGCGCTCCGGTGATCGTCTCGACGATCGAGTGCGTGATCTCATCCTGCACCGCGAACACGTCTTCGAGCTGCCGCTCGTAAGTCTCCGACCAGAGAGTGGAGTCGTCCTCAACGCCGACGAGGCGCGCCGTGACGCGCAGCCGGTTGCCGGCGCGTCGCACGCTTGCTTCGAGAACAAATCCGACGCCAAGCCGCGCGCCGATCTCCTTGATAGGGACCTCTCCGCTCTTGAACGCAAACGCTGACGTGCGCGATACGACGCGGAGTCCTTCGACTTTAGCAAGCGCGTTCATCAGCTCGTCCGTCATGCCCTCGCTGAAGTACTCAGTTTCTGCGTCGGAGCTGCGATTCGCGATTGGCAGGACCGCAATCGAGAGCCGTGCTGTCGATGCCAGCTGCGTCTGCGCCGTCACTACCGGTGCATCGGCGGCCATCAACGCCTGCACGAATGCAGTCGCGGTTGGAAAACGGTCAGCCGCGTTTTTTTGGAGCGCGCGCGCAACTGCAAGCACCACCGAAGGCGAGAGGTCAGGACGCTTCGCGGCAAGACTTGGCGCGGGCACCCCGATGTGTTGCGCTACAATAGATAGAGCAGTTCTGCCGGTGAACGGCGGATGACCGGCCAGCGCCTCGTACACAACGCAACCAAGCGAATAGGTGTCGCTGCGACCATCGATGTCGGCGTCGCCGAGGGCTTGCTCGGGGCTCATGTAGTCGACGGTGCCGAGCGTCGTGCCGGACTGAGTGAGACCTGTCGCGGCCGCTCCCGACCCGAGCAAAGCACCACGCGCGATGCCGAAGTCGGCGAGCATCGCGTGGCCGTGCCGGGAGAGCAGGATGTTCTCCGGCTTTACGTCGCGGTGAACGACGCCTTCGCCGTTGGCGTAGTCCAGCGCGTCGGCGATCTGCCGGGCGATTGCTGCGACATCTTCCAGCGGAAGGGTGGGCTCGCGTGTGAGTCTCGCTCGGAGCGACTCGCCTTCGACATACGGCATGACGAAATACAGAGCGCCAGCGGCTTCGCCCGAATCGTGAAGCGGCAGAACGAATGGATGGCGCAGGCGGGCAAGAAGCTTGATCTCGCGATCGAACCGCTCGGCGCCGAGTGCGGCGCTTTGCTCGGGACGCAGAAACTTGAGCGCCACGGGCCGTTCATGGCGCACGTCGTGCGCGAGATAGACTGTGGCCATTCCGCCCTGGCCAAGCTCTCGCTCGAGAGTGTATCGGCCGGCGAGTGCGTGCCGCAGATCCGCGGGGATGTCGGTTGCTGTGGTGGGTGTCGGCGTGTTCGAAAGGGTGGTTACCTGGGACCGAAATAGCCCATGCCGATAATCGCCGCAACGGTTCCTGACCAGTATATGAACATCCACTTCATCAAATTCGCCTGTATCCCTTTCATCTCGGATCGGAGATCACCACGCTGTGACGACAT
>JBDSVO010000304.1:0-8276 GCA_039927215.1 Gemmatimonadaceae bacterium | reverse complement strand
GATCACGCTCTGAGCAGTCTCCCACACACTCGCCACGCCCGGAACCAGCGTAACCAGGAACTCGAGACTGTACAGGATCACGGCGATCGCGATGATCCAGATATTGCCGACAACGCCGAGCACCCCGGGAAGCGGCTCGATCCAACCCGCTCGCTCGGAAACGCCGAGGATTGCGACGGTCGCCGGAAGATTGATCCCGGCCGCATATGCTACGCCGAGCGATTGCGCTACAGTGGTGACAGAAGTCATTCGCGGGCCTCCGTGAGATAATCTCTACGGAGCATGATCCGCACCGGTTTCGTTGTTAGATCCATCCGAGCTGGTTGTATCGAGCCGTTCCAGCCATCTCGTACAGCCAGACCTGAAAGGCCCTGATGCGATCTTCAGGATTGTGAAACGTGTTGAGTGCCACCTCGCGCCACTCTGCCGCGACGCAGCTCACAGCCATTCCCATCCTCTCGAACGTGGCACATGCGCGGCGAGTATGCAGCGGTGAAGTGACAACCACAACACGCTTCCATCCTCTGGCGCGAAAGAGCACCGCTGTGCGCACGGCCTCGTCGCGCGTGCTGTAAGTGAGACCGGAGAGCACTACTTTCGACCGGGCACCGCGCACAAGACCGACGATCCGCTCGTGATCGTCCCGCTGAGTCACCAGGCGCTTCCCTACGCTGTCTGCCTCGCGCGGCAGAACGAGCACCGGCGCAACGCCACGGTTGAGCAACTCGAGACCCTTCAATAGCCGGTCAGTTGCCTGGGGCGAAATGAGCCCGTCGTCGTTCCTGCCCGCCGCGAGAACCACGATCGCATCGGCCCTTGCCGGCAACGGATCGTTCCGAACAAGAGATCTGGCCGGCTCGACGATCAGCGGTGTATAACCGACAACCAGGAGCAGCACAGATAGCGCAGCGACAGAAACAACCAGAACGCCTCGCCAACGAGTGAGGCCAATGAGAATTCCGAGAGCGGCAGACGGCCAGAGTCCGTCAAATCCGCCGATATGAAACATCAAGGGAACGCCCAGCACCAGGAGAAGAAGCCAGAACGCGACGCCGAGCATTGCGCCGTCGATCGCGAGCAGCCAGCGCGACCGCGTCAGCTTGGCCGCTGCGGTAGCGCCCGTGGCAGCGCCCGCGGATGCCCCATAGATTTGATCGTCGCGGGACTTTTGCGCCGCGTCGTTCACGATCGGAGTTGTCACGATGTACAACCTAAGCCTCAGTCAAGCGCCAGCCGAGGGTGTCACGCGGGAGCAGCTGCGCGAGCAGATCCGCGCGCAGGTCAAACAGGCAACCGACGAAGCTCGCGCGGCCCTACGCGAGGCGCAGGCAGCACAAGCCCAGGCGGAGGGTCGGGGACGAGGCAATCCAGGGGGGCCGGATGCGCCGATTGCACCAATTGGCATTCCAACAATCGCCGTTAAGGGAATGCCGTGGGAAGCCGACATCCCGCCGCGCGTAAAGGACGTCTCGATTGCCTTCTTCGTGACGTGCGCCGTCATCATCGTGGGATTCCCGATCATGCGCGCAATTGGAAAGCGCATCGAGCGCGGAGCGCCGACACCCGTGGCAATTCCGGCTGAGATGCAGGCGCAGATGCAGCACCTGATGCAGTCTGTCGACGCGATTGCGATTGAAGTCGAGCGAATCTCGGAGGGACAGCGATTCGCGACGAAGATGTTGTCCGAGAAAAAGTCCGAGGTCTAGCTGGCCGGCGACACGCGCTCTTTGCAAAGGAGAGCATTGTGCGCCTTGATGTAGCCCGCCCTCAGAATGTCGAACCCATTCTCCCACGCATAGAGAGCGAGCTGTCGCGTATCCATCAGCTCGCGATACCCGTAGTTCATGTAGTCTGAGAGAATGGTGTAGAACGCCCGCCCGCGAACCTGGTTGCGAGGCGTAGTGATGATCACGTAGCCGCCGGGCTTGAGAAATCGCCGGTGAAACTCGAACGCCAGCGGTTTGTGCTCGTCGGGAAAATGCTCGACGAGTCCGATACTCACGACAATGTCGAATTCCTTTCCATAACTCAGGTCACGAATGTCAGCGACCTCGTAATGAATCGGCATTTCCTCGCGGTACCAGACCCGCTTGTGTCCGGTTGCGGGATCGACGCCGAGGAATGGGTACGCCTCCGGGAAGTGACCGAACCTGTCGGTCTTGCAGAACTCGTCGTAATCGACGAGCACCACCTCGCCGCCCGGATACATCGCCTCCAGTTGCATCGCCTCGTACCCCTCGGCGGCTCCGAGAAAAAGAATGCGGGGACGCTTAACGTCGAGCCCGGAGAATAGCGCTCGCTTGCCACGGGGATCCCAGACTGCATCCTCCACACGGTGAACACGGTTCCAGACGGCGAGACACAGCAGCTCGTGCATTGTCTCGCTTGCGCCGTGCACATCCATGTGCGCGAGCTGGCTCAGCATCGCCGACCGGGCACGCGCCTGTTCCTGTGGTAGGTCGGTGATGAAGAAATGATGGAAGCTCCGATTGAAGCGCTCCCAGCCCTCCTTCACCGGCATGGGCTCGCCGTGCTGCTCCTCATACTCCTTCCGACCTTTGGCCCATCGCTCGACGCGATATGGCCGGCCGACATCCCGCCACCCAAGACGCGACCAATCCGTGGCGCTGAGATCTTCGAAGACATCAGGAGGAGACTCGCGCAAGTCCACCATGTAGCGATCGAGTCGCTCGAAATCGCCAATACGGTGTTTTTCGATTCTGTCAGGCATCCGCGACCACGACCTCTCGGGCTGTTGCTCGTTGCCGCTCAGCAGGCGCTGGCCCTTCCGAGTCCACCGTCTTGTGGAACAAGGCCTTCCGAACTGTCGCGCCGACGCACGATGCACTCCAGGCGAGAAGCGCCGCAAAGAGAATCGTGATCGCGATCAGAGCTATGGAAGGAATGCCGAGAATCCCGCCGAAACGATCGCCCACTGCATTCACGGGACCGCGCGCAGCATCGTTCAGCAACATCGCCGCCCACGCCGAGCCCGCACAAATCGTCGCGAATAGGATCGGCCTTCGCGTGTGAACAAACGCAGCCCACGAGAAAGCGAGAAGCGGCACGGCCCACCAGCCGAAGGCATACGTCGTGACGGCGAATGCCTCGGTCAACAGCAGAAACTTCACCGTCGATCTGAGCATCGTCAGGGCGGGTCCAGCCGCAGAATCGAGATGACCCGCTTCGGATCGAGCTCTGCCCGCGTTCGCGGAAACAGCACCGGAGCGAGCTCGCCTTTCTGCCATAGCGCGAGACGATCCCTGTATCGCGGACTCGCCGGGTTACCGGACTGCCCTCCCGGATACGTCGCCCACGCTCGCACTTCCTGGCCAAGCTCGACGACCATGCGCCAGCTTGCTCCTTCCTTACCCGATCCACCGGACGGACTCAACGTCGACGGTCCTCCCTGCACGGGAACGTCGAGCGCGGAGAGAGCTTTGATTTGTGCGAGGTGATAGATGTTGGCGTGGCGCACCCCGGACCACTTCCACCCGTCTCCCGACGGGTCACCGTGCTTCTTCAGAGCGCCAACGAGTGCCGCACGCAGGCTTTCACGGATTATTGCATCACGTGTCTCGACGACATTCGGAGTACGTCTGTCGTCCCACCACTCGCTCGCCGGCGCCTGCGTCAGCTCCAGAAGAACCTGACTCTCCGGCAGATTGAGCGCCTGAGCCGTGGTTCCCTTGTCATTCTGCGGGCGAAGCTCGTCCCAGGTTCGAGTCGCCAGCTCTTCCATCGCCATCTCGAACAGCACAGAGCGATTGTTGTCAGTGGTGTAGCGTCGATCCCATTCCGCGAGAAGTGTGGCCGCCCTTGTCAGTGTTGCATCAGCGCGGCCAGCGCTGTCCTCACGCGCAGCAGCGGCAAGGAACACTGGCACGAACGCGTCGGCGCGTGCGCTTCCTGGATCGGTCTGGAACCGGCGCATCGCATCGGGCGTGACAGCCGAATCGCCGCGAAGGAGCTCGTTGATCCGAATCGCGCGCCAGGGTGAATACCAATCCGAGCCCATGAAGCTCGGGTTCACACGCGGGTCAACCGGTTGCTGATTGGCCGACGCCAGATAGCCCTGATCGGGATTCATCGAAAACGGGAACTTCGACGGCGGCAGATATCCCAGCCAGTCGCTCGACGACTTCGACCCATCGCGCACGACGTCGCCGCGTCCATCACCGGGACGAATCGGATAGGCGCCCGTTGAACGAATGGCAATGTTTCCGGATTTGTCGGCAACGAGGCCGTTTTGCGTCGGCGCGACATAACCGTTCATCGCGTCGAGCCATTCTCGCGCGTTGTGCGCGTAGCCGAGCCTGAGGAAATTGCTCAACTCATCCGACGGGTCCTGTGCGGTCCAGCGCATCGACATCCATTTGCCGAGCTGACGCGACATTGCACCGCGATGTGTGAAGTAGAGCGTGTCGGTTCGAATGACCGCGCCCTTTTTATCACGGTAAGATTCAATCCGCTTTTCTAGCGGCCGCCACGCGCCGTCAACCTGGTAGCGAGTGGGATGCACCGCGTCGTCGGCGACTTCCGCGTAGTAGTCGTTGACGTCCGATCCCGTGTTGGTAAATGTCCATGCAACATCGCGATTGAAGCCGATGATCACTCCGGGCACGCCCGGAAATCCGACTCCGGCGACGTCGAGCTTCCCTGGCACAACGACGTGCATCTCGTACCACACCGATGGAAGCGTGAGCTCGAGATGGGGATCGCCCGCGAGAAGAGCATGACCTGAAGCGGATCGTTTCGGTGAGACAGCCCAGTTGTTGCTGCCAAGCGCGTCGCCGTTGCGGTTCGCTTTCAGTCCGCCGAGTGCGGCGAGAACCGACTCTTGCGCGGCCACCGCGAGCATGGCCGCACTGTCAGGCGCGCCCGGTGCAGGAATCGAGGCAACATCGAACCGCGGCGAGCGCTGCCCGTTCGGCTGAATCGGCTCCTGAATCGGACTGTTCACCGGATAGAGCGCTTCGGAAGCGGCGCGACCCACTTTCGCCTGCGCGGACAGACGATTGTACGTCGCATCGTTGAACGCGAGCGTGAGCGCCATCTTCGAGAAGAAGCTCAGGGAATATATGGGCTCCCATTTACCCGGAGTCACACCGAGAAGCCGGTACTCCATGGGGAGATCGCGCGGACGCATCGACGAGATCCACGCGTTGACGCCATCGGCATATGCGTTCATCGCGCGATATCCAATCGTATTTCGCGTCGCTGCCGCGAGCTTGCGCTCCGCTCCCCAGCGAAGCCCGAGGGCGCGCGTGCGCCGATCGACTTCAAGAACCCGCGGTCCGATCCACTCGGTGAGGCGACCTTCGGCGGCCCTCGTCTGCAGCTCCATCTGGAAGAGACGGTCGCGCGCCATGACAAAGCCCAGCGCACGAAACGCGTCTTCTTCGGTCGCGGCGTAGATATGAGGCACGCCGCGATCGTCGAACACAACTTCAACCGATTTGGTGAGGCCGGCAATCTTCCCCTGCTCGAGCGGCGGCAGGTTCGCGGTTCGTGCAGTCGCCCACACGCCATTCGCAGGATCCAACAGCCGGCCCACCGCGGGGAGCTGTCCCACCGGGCGAAAACCCACGAACAGAAGCGCAGCGAGCAGTATCGCCGCGAACCCTGCGCGCATCAGTACCTCGCCTGCGGCGCCGGTCGCCCCATTACTGGGGCGTGATTGAAACCGAACTCGCCTTCACATGAAGGTTGTGATTCACCCTCAGTCCGGCGATTCCATCCGACGGCAATCCGACCTTGCTGACTGACGCGACCTGCTTGCCGTTCACCAGGAACTTCACTGCGTCGCCTGTCACTTGCGCGGCGAGTGCATAGGACGCCTTTCCGGAGGCATCGGCCTTCGGCAAATCCGCCGACGCCGTCCACTTCAGAACGTCGCGCGTCTTGTCGCCTTCGCGAACTTTTACCAGCAGCTCGCCGGTGCCGGCGACCACAAAATACGTGTACGCCTGCGTCGGCTTGTCGAGATCCTTGCCACCGATAATGAGCCCGAAGGCTTCACGATGAGCCGGTTTCTCGAGCTGCTCGATTGTCGCCGACGCGGTGTAATTTCCCGTCGCTAAGTCCTCGGGGCGATAGACGATGTGAGCAGGTCCCGTGACGATGTCCCAGCTCCCGCCGCTCGCCGTGTATTTTGCGCCGGTAATCGCCGCCGATGGATTGTCGGTTCTCCCAACGAATCCTGCGGGGAGCCCGGACCCACCCGTTGCCCTATCCGCATCCCCTCCAGCGGCCATTGTCCCCATCGTGTCCTGGCCGGCCGCCATTCCCGTGTCAGTGGCGGGCGCGGATTCTTTCGCCGTGCATGCGTTGACGATGATGAGACTGACGGTTGCGGCGATTAGTCCAATCCTTCCCATACCCGATCTCCTCTCTGGTTTATGCGGAAATATATGCGTGCTACCGCCTTCGCTCTATCGCGCGGGCCGCAATCCCATCGACCATCGCGGGGGCGACAAGTCTCAGCCACTGTCCGAGCCTGGCGCGCCTGGTCATCACGAGCTCACGGCCCCGAGCGGCGCTGAGAGCAATTATCTGACGCGCGCATTCTTCTACTGGCATGACGTCCGCGCTGTCGGCCTGTTGGCTCCCGAGCACCTTGCCGTCCGGCCCGAGCCGGCGTGAAGCGATTTCAGTAGCGACAAATCCTGGATAGATAACTGTTACGCTCACTCCGTCTTCCGCCAGCTCGATTCGCAATGAGTCGAAGAAGCCCGCCATCGCGTGCTTGCTCGCCGCGTACGCGCTACGCATTGGCACACCGGTCTTCGCCGCCAGACTCGATACCGCGACGATTCTCCCTCGGCTTTGCTTCAAATGAGGTAGCGCATAGTGAGTGCAGTAAATGCTGCCGAAGTAATTGATCTGCATGACGCGCTCGAGGGGCTCGACAGTGCCCAGCTCGTCGAAGCGCGCGTACATGCTGATCCCGGCGTTGTTGATCAGCGTATCGATGCGGCCGTATTCGGCGATCGCGCGCTCGATCAACGCCTGACATTGCTTCTCAACGGCAACATCGGTTTGAACGGCAACAGCCCGGGCGCCGCGATTGCGGGATTCCCGGGCTGTCTCTTCGAGGAGGGTTGCTTCTCGCGCGGCGAGCACCAGCCAGGCACCCTGCGCTGCAAGCTGAAAGGCGATCTCTCGGCCAATACCGGCAGAGCCGCCGGTGATGACGACTACGTTCTCGCGGAAGACATCTCCATTCATGGCGCTCGTAAGTAACGAGCGCCCAACAGACGTCGCTAGTGCGTCTTGGTCTTCGACTGTTGAGCCGAGACGGCGGCAATATGCTTCGCCAGCATCTCGAGCGTAGACTGGAGCGTTGCTGCCTGCTGGTCGACGACAAGGCGAGCCGCATTCACGGCATTCGTCGCCACGGTGAGGGCTGCGAGTTTCAGCTCTGGATCTTCGGAGACCCGCTTTACTGTTGCCTGTACTGTACGGGCCAGCTCATCGGCGGCGCGCTGCACATCTGCGATGGTGACCGAATCGCGCCCTTCAAGAGTGGTGGCTTTCAGAACCTTGCCCGTCTCCTGGGTCTTCTTGATGGGCTGCTGTGGCTGCGAAGTCGCCTGAGCCCGAAGCGCGGAGCTTCCGGCGAGGGATACGGCCAGAACGACATATGCTGAGCGTTTCATTTTGTATTCCGAAGAGGAAAAAACGGGATGTAATTGTCGCGCGCGACGTGCGCGATTCGGACATTACATCTTTGACACCTTAAAGCTAAAAAGGGTTCTAAAAACCTATCGAGGCGCCTGACTGGCTCAATTTTCCGGGTCGTGAGTACGGCGGTTGGCCCGCGAAAGGTGATGGGCCCTAGCGCCTCGATGTCGTCTGGGCAGACGCAACACGCTTCGGCTTTGGCCGGCTGGATTTCGCTGTACGCGAGCGATGACGTCGCGATTTCTTCGCATGGCCGCCGAGCACCCATCGGGCACGCTCTCCGCGAACGTCGATGTGCGCGAATGGGCCAGCGGGTCCGCTCGAGGGATAAAGTCCGACACCGCCGACGAGATCAGGATATGCGCGCTCGACTCTCTCGACAGCGGCAAGTACGACACGCGCATCGGCGAAGTTCACTCGGCCATCGTGATTGATGTCGTCCATCCGGCCGTTCTGGTCGGCATCGATGATCACATCGGCAGCGTCACCAAATTGATGACGGCTGTCCAGCGCCCGCCCGCTTTCGGCGCCGAGCCCAAGGTTGTAGTGCGGTGTGCGAAATCCGGAGAGCACATGCATTCCGGCGGCCC
>JBDSVO010000303.1:0-5082 GCA_039927215.1 Gemmatimonadaceae bacterium | reverse complement strand
CCGGACGGCCGCAACGCATTCGAGAGAATGGCCGAGAAGGTCAAGGAAGAGATGACCCATGTCTTCAACCCCGAGTTCCTGAACCGGCTCGACGACGTGATTGTCTTCCATCCCCTCTCGGAGTCGGACATTGGACAGATCGTCGGCATCCTTCTCAAGGAAGTACAGAAGCGGCTTGGGGATGAGGAGCTCACGCTCAAGCTCACCGAAGCCGGCTCAGCGTTCCTGGTGAAGAACGGATTCGACGAGAAGTTCGGCGCTCGGCCTTTGAAGAGATCGATCCAGAAGTACATCGAGGATCCGCTTTCGGAGAAGATCCTTTTGGGCGAGTTCGCAAAGGGGGACGAGATCGAGGTCGATATCGCTTCGTCGGGAGATAAACTCGACTTCCGTGTGCTGACGAGTACGACGAAAGCTTAGCAACCGCGACAAGAATACGAAACGCCGCATCGAGTACCGATGCGGCGTTCTTCTATGCCGACCCTTCAAGTTTGCGTAGTGAGTTTCCTGTTCATCCGCTTGTCAGTTATTCAGTTCACCACGGAATGACGGACGACCGAAAAACGGGGCACTCATGACGCGCACACTGGATGGGTTCGAAAGCACCTCAACGTCCAGTCGAAACTCTCAGCATGGCAACGGGTTCGCTTGTCAATCTGTCTAATTTTCGACAGGCTCCGATCGGACCCTCCAAACCTCCCCCGTGTATATTTCAGCAATGAAAAAGCTTGCTTTATCCCTGCTGTTTTTGTGCGCAGCAGGTTCCACCGCGCTCGCTCAGGACGCGACGCCCGGCGCTTGTACCAGCCCCGACACCGTAGCGGTCTCGGGAAATGCGCGCGTGGCAGACGCGACCATCCGCACAACAGCGGGGCTCACGCCGCGCACTGCGCTCAATTTCCGCGACATCCAGCGCGCTATCAAAGCACTCTTTGCTACAGGCAATTTTGAAGACGTTCAGGTCATCTGCACGATTCCGCCCATCGCGCCCAAACCCACCCTGACCATTCAGGTGCGGGAGCGTCCTGTCCTCTCGGGGTTCAAGGTTGTTGGGGCGCAGCGGATAGATCTGGACGATGTCAAGGAGCGGCTGACACTCATGGTTGGCCGCCCGCTTGATCCCGCCCTCGTCGCCAAAGCAGTCGAGCGAGCCGATTCGCTCTACGAAGCGAAGGGCTACTATCTCGCGCGGATTCACGTTGACAGCGCCGTTACAGGCGACAAGATCGCCATCACGTTCCGAGTAGAGGAAGGACGCCGACTCGCGATCTCCGGACTGAGGGTCACCGGCAACAAACACGTGAAGGCGTCCGACATCGCTGACGTGATGGAATCCAAGCCCGAGGGATTCTTCTGGTTCCGGGCTGGAGAATTCGACGACACCAAGTACGCAACTGATCTCGCTGAGAAAATACCCGGCCTCTACGCGGGCAGAGGCTACATCGACTTCCGAATTACGAACGATTCTCTGATCATCGACCGCGAGGCCGGAAAGGCTGTGATCGACCTCACCGTCGTCGAGGGGCCGCGGTACCAGATCGGCAGTTTTGAGGTGATCGGCAACAAGCGCTTTTCGACAGCGGAAGTTCAGCAGTACTACCCCTTTGGCGTCCAGTCGCCAACGATCACTCAGCGTGCTGTGGGACTCGTGCGGCGCTCGTATCGGAATCCTCCCAACACGTTCGACGCGACAAAATGGGAGGCCGCCGAGAGCAAGCTGCGTGATTCATACAGTGACGAGGGATACATCTACGCCCGCATCCGCCCCATCGTCGAGCGAGTACCCGGCGGCGACACTGTGCGGACGGTCAATCTGAGATGGGAGATCGAGGAAGCTGCCCCGGCCATCGTCAATCGCGTCGACATCGCCGGCAACGACTTCACTTACGAAACGTGCATCCGAGAACAGATCGTGCTGGCTCCCGGACAGGTTTTCAACCGCGGCTATTTACTCCGCAGCTACCAGAACATCGGAAACCTGAACTTCTTCGAGACCCCGATGCCCGCGCCAGAGACTCGCCCAAGCGGAGAACAGGGCGACGTGGACATCATCTTCCACGTCAAGGAAAAGAGGACGGGTAACGTCAACTTTGGCGCGTCCACAGGGCAGGGGACTGGCGTCGGGGGATTCATTGGTCTCGATCAGCCGAACCTGCTCGGACGCTGCAAGCGGGCGCAGCTCCAGTACCAGTTCGGGAAGTACATCAACGATTTCAACGCCACGTACACAGACCCGAACATCAACCAGACTCGCATTTCAGGAAGCCTGACGGCGTACCACACGGCGTCCCGCTTCCGCTTTGCCGAGCTTGGACGAGCCACGCGCACGGGTGGACAGGTGCAGGTTGGATTTCCAGTTCCGTGGTCGCTTTATAGCCGGTTTCTTGTTTCATACGGCGGAGAATCCGTTCGTTACGGTGACGAAGGACTTCTTGGGACAGTTGCAAACGAGTGCTCAAAGTGCTTCCGGTCTACTCTCGGCATCACCGGGTCGCACGATACGCGGGTTGGTTTGCCGTTCGCTGCCGAGGGCGGCTCGCAGACACTGACAGCTCAGTTCAACGGTGGTCCCCTCGGAGGCACCGCGGCGTTTCAGCGGTACACCACCGAGCTTCGCTCCTACGTTCCAATCGGGCAGCTCGGCGGTGGTGGGCTCGGCAGTGAGCCGATGACGATTGTTCTCGGGTTGACGGCCAAATCCGGCGCCGTCTTCGGAAACCCCGGCCCGTTCTTTTACTCCCAGTCGTTCACCCTCGGGGGAACGCAGTACGGAGAGCAGCTCCGGGGATACGACGAGTTCTCGATCACGCCGGGGGGATATGATGCGTTCGCGGCCGAAGGGCAGCGCGCGGGCCGCGCATCGTTCGGAAATGCGTATTTTACAGGAACGGCGGAGCTCGGACTTCGCGTCAACCAGGTGCTTTATTTCGGTACTTTCTTCGAAGCCGGCAACGTCTGGGGTCATCCGCGAGAGTTCGATCCGACACGCCTTTTCCGTGGCGCGGGCTTCGCGGCGGCTGTAGTGAGTCCACTTGGACCAATCGGTCTTGATTTAGGGTATGGATTCGATCGTAGGGATACGCTTGGACGCCCCGCGCCAGGCTGGAAGCTGCACTTCAAACTGGGTCAGATCTTCTAACTTCGGAGTTTTTCATGGTTGGTTTTATTCGCGCGGCTACAGTCGCGCTCGTTTTGACGGCGGTTGCGGGTGGCTCTGCCGCCGCGCAGACGCCGCCAAAATTTGGCTACGTGAACTCGGCCGCAATTCTCGCGCAGGCGCCTGGACGTGCCGAAGCCGAAGCGCAGTTCAACAATGAGGTGAAGGCTTACCAGGCCCAGCTTCAGCGGATGAGCGACTCGCTTCAGATGCTCGCCGCGAATTTCGACAAGGAGGCGCCCAAGCTCGACAGCGCCACCCGAACGACGCGGGCGATGTCAATTCGCACCAAGGAGACCGACTATCAAACGCGGGCGCGGCAGCTCGACGAGCAGATGCAGAACCGTCAGGCTGAGCTGGTTCGGCCGATAATGGAGAATCTCCAGAAAATCATCGAGGCGGTACGCGCTGAGGATAAATACTCGATGATCTTCGACGTCGGCTCGCAGACGAGCATCATTGTCGCAGCGGACAAGAGCCTCGACATCACGCCAAAAGTTCTGGCACGCGTCAAGGCGGCACCGAAGCCCGTCGCTTCGCCTGCGACGATGACCCCGAAGCCTACTGGAGTGTCGCGCCCACCGGATCGGTGATCCAATCGAATCCGGCTTCCACATCTCTCAGCGGTGAGCGTGCTTGCACGCTCACCGCTGGTGACATTGCGGGTATCGTAGGCGGCGAGCTTCGCGGTGATCCGACTACTCTCGTCAGTGGCGTAGCACCTCTCGATCGTGCAGACCCAACTCACGTCAGCTTCCTGTCGGCCGGAAGGTATTCGCCGCTCTTGCGCGATACCCGGGCGGGTGTGGTGCTTGCCACCGCGGAGCTGGCTGAATTGCCGAGCGGCGCTCCGTCGCTGATTGTCGTGAAGCAGCCGCATGAGGCGCTTCTCATGCTGCTGCCGAAATTCTACCCCGAGCCGACCAGAGCTCCGTCAATCCATTCGAGTGCGTGCGTCGGGCATGGTGCGAAGCTCGGGAAGGCCGTTTCGCTGGACGAGTACGCTGTCATCGGACGTGACGCTGAATTGGGCGATGGAGCATGGATCGGGGCGCACGCTGTGATCGGAGACGGCGTGCGCATTGGCGCGCAGTCGCGGATATATCCGAACGTCACCGTCTACAGTGGAACTGAAGTTGGCGCGAGAGTGCGGATACATGCCGGCGCGGTGATCGGGTCGGACGGATTCGGCTACGTGTTCCAGGATGGAGCGCATGCGAAAATTCCACACGTCGGGAGATGCATCATCGGTGACGACGTCGAGATTGGCGCGAACACGACTGTGGACCGCGGCAGCATCGACGACACCGTGATCGGAGCGGGAACCAAGATCGACAACCTCGTTCAGATCGGCCACAACTGTCGGATCGGCAAGCTGTGTCTGATCATGGCTCAGGTGGGACTGGCGGGCTCGACGCATATCGAGGACGGGTGCGTCCTTGCCGGGCAGGCGGGCGTTGGAGGCCATCTTACTATCGGAGCCGGGGCGAGAATTGCCGGCCAGGCCGGAGTCTTCGCCGATGTGCCCGCCGGTGAAACGTGGTCCGGGTATCCGGCGCGGCCTCACCGTGAAGCGCTGCGCGCAACCAGCGCGCTTTTGAAGCTGCCGGAGCTGCTCAAGCGAATGGAGCAACTTCTCAGCGAGAAGAGTTCTCGTTGAGCCGCGTTACGATTGGCCGCCCTGTTTCGCTCGAGGGAATGGGGCTGCATCTTGGCGAGCACTGCACGCTGACGTTCATTCCGGCGAGTGCCGGGCAAGGCATTCTTTTCCGTCGCACCGACGTTCCGGATAGCGCGCCGATTCCGGCGCTCGTCGATCAGGTGTCAGCGAGCGAGCGGCGCACAAAGCTTGGACGCGAGCCGTTCTCGGTCCATACGGTCGAGCACGTGCTGGCAGCAGTCGCCGCCCATGGGATCGACGATCT
>JBDSVO010000302.1:0-4257 GCA_039927215.1 Gemmatimonadaceae bacterium | reverse complement strand
GAGCGGGAACGACGTTACTGGCTGTTCAAGACCGAGCCGTCGACGTTCTCGTTCGACGACCTGTGGAAAGCACCGGCGCGAACGACATTCTGGGACGGCGTTCGCAACTTTCAGGCTCGCAACATGCTCCGCGACCAGATCGGGAAAGGAGACCTGGTATTCGTGTATCACTCGAGCTCCGTGCCAACGGGTATCGCCGGCATCGCAGAGGTAGTACGCCCGGGATACGCGGACAACACGGCCTTTGATCCGGATGATCCTCACTACGATCCGAAGAGCAAGCGCGACTCGCCAAGCTGGTACATGGTGGACATTCGCGCGGTGAAAGCCCTGCCGCGGTTCGTAACGCTCGAAGAGCTGAGAAACGTGCCAGGTCTGGAAAAAATGGTTCTTCTTCAGAAAGGCAGCCGCCTCTCGATCCAGCCGGTTCGTCCTGAGGAGTGGGAGATCATCAATTCGATGGTCTGAGTGGCGTGCGCGCCAATGTTCTCCCCGCGCTGCTTCAGCTAGATTTTGGGGATAACGGGAGAAAGAATGGCAAAGGCAAGCACGGTCGAAGCCCCAGTCGAGACCGCGACGGACATCCTGGAGATTCAGGATTCGCGCACCGACCGCACGTACAACATTCCGATCGCTGATGGCGCTATTCGCGCCTCCGACCTCAAGCAGATCAAGACCGACGACGAGGACGACCCGGGACTCCTGAGTTACGACCCCGCGTTCCTCAACACTGCGGCTTGCCGCAGCGCGATCACCTACATCGACGGGGACAAGGGAATTCTGCGCTACCGCGGCTACCCCATCGAGCAGCTGGCGGAGAGCTCGACCTTCCTCGAGGTGGCCTGGCTCCTGAGACACGGCGAGCTGCCAAATCAGGCCGAGTACGACCAGTTCCTGCATGACATCACGTATCACACGTACGTGCACGAGAACATGCGGAAATTCCTCGAGGGATTCCGCTACGACGCGCACCCGATGGCGATGCTCAACAGCTCCGTCGCGGCGCTCGCGTCGTTCTATCCGAGCTCGCGCAACATTTTTGACGAGCGTGAGCGGAACATCTCGATCGTTCGCCTTCTCGCGAAGGTGCCGACGATTGCTGCGTTCTGCTATCGCCATGTGAAGGGGCTGCCTTTCGTCTACCCCGACAACGACCTGGGTTACGTCGACAACTTCCTGTCGATGGTTGCGCGGATGACGGAGCCGAAGTACGAAGCCAACCCGATCTTCACGCGCGCCCTGGAGGTGTTGTTCATCCTTCACGCGGATCACGAGCAGAACTGCTCGACGAGCGCTGTTCGCGCCGTCGGCTCATCGCACGTCGACCCATTCTCGGCGATGACAGCCGGGATCGCCGCACTGTTCGGCCCGCTGCATGGCGGTGCCAACGAGCAGGTACTCAGGATGATCGCCGAGATCGGCAACGTGAAGAACGTTCCGCAATTCATTGAAGGCGTGAAAGGCGGGAAGGGAAAGCTGATGGGCTTCGGCCACCGCGTTTACAAGAGCTACGATCCGCGGGCCAAGATCGTAAAGCGGCTTGCCGACGAGGTGTTCGAGGTTGTTGGACTGGACAAGGATCTGGAGATCGCGCTCGAGCTCGAGAGGATCGCGCTCTCGGACGACTATTTCATCTCACGCAAGCTTTATCCGAACGTCGATTTCTACACCGGATTGATTTACCGCTCGATGGCATTCCCTGCGGAGTTTTTCACCGTGCTGTTTGCGATAGCGCGGACGGCCGGATGGCTGGCGCAGTGGGAGGAGATGCTGCTCGACAAGGAGCAGAAGATCGCGAGGCCGCGACAGATTTATACGGGGCCCGCGGAGCGTCCGTACGCGCCACGCATCGATCACAGCCACACGGCGGGCCGGCGAACGCAGAAAGACGCGCTCCGGCAGTAACGCGCGGGCGCACGCGCCACATCGCTGATGCCGGATAACTCGAAGCGGGAGCGTCGCTTCAACGAAGAAGAAGTCGCGCTGATCATCAAGCGCGCGGCTGAGCTGCAGCAAACCGAGCAAACCGAGAATGATCCTGGGAACGCGCTCTCGCTCACAGACGTGGAGCAGATCGCGCGGGAAGCGGGAATCGATCCGAAGCTGATTCGTCAGGCAGCGCTTGGACTCGATCAGCCTTCGACGACGATCCGCCCAAATCCGTGGATCGGCTCGCCTACGCGGATTGTGTTCGAACGCGTAGTCGACGGGGAGATTCCGGTCGAGGAATTCGAGCCCTTGATTGCTGATGTCCGTCGCACTTTCGGCGACAACGGAGTACCGAGTGTTTTAGGCAGATCGCTGGCCTGGAGCTCGAGCGTGCGGGGACGTCGAAGGGCACAGGGAAGGCAGATAGACGTGAGCGTTGTGCCTCGAGGCGGTGTGACGACGATTCGGGTCGAGGAAGAGCTGCGCAATGTGGCCGGCGGACTTTTCGGCGGCCTTGTTGGCGGCGGCGGCGGAGGGACCACCGGCATCTCGATTGGCATCGGCATGGGAGCGTTCCACTCGGCGCCGCTTGCATTCATGTTGTGGGTGGCGATTGCCGGCGGATTCTACACGCTGGCGCGAACGATCTTCGGGAGCATTGCGGCAAAGCGCGAGCGCGAATTGCGGGAGCTCGCGAACCGTCTCGAGGAGCAGGTGACTGCTGCGGTTGTTACGCCGTCTGCGCAGATTCGTGGTGGTGGAGTGTCCAGGCTGCCGAGCGTGGATGAGACTGCTGAAGCGGAGGCATGAGGTCGCGGGTTGGGCTCGAAGTGATTGGGGTGTAGGTCAATTGGCAGACCGCCGGACTGTTAATCCGGAAGTTGCAGGTTCGAGTCCTGCCGCCCCAGCTCTTCCGCCCGCGATCTCGACGAGCGCTTCTCCCGGCCCGAGGCGCAACCGAATCCGGAGGGTCCTCCTTCCAATTGCGTTGGTCTCCTGCGCGATACTCGTATCGAGACCCTCCGCGCTTCTCGCGCACACGAAACTTGTCAGCAGCTCGCCACATGCGGACGAGCGGCTCGAAGCGTCACCGAGGCTGATCAGCCTCATGTTTTCCGAAATTTTGATGAAGGGAGTCAGCCGCTTCGTGATTACCGGCCCGTCAGGGGACACGATTCGTCTCGAGCCCGCTGTGCCGGATTCCATGGGATCCCATACAATTGCCGGCCGTCCTCTCGTCCCGCTCTCCGCTGGCGTTTATCAGGTCCATTGGGTAGCTGCCGGCAGGGATGGGCATCCCGAGCGGGGAAGTTTTTCGTTCAGCGTCGCCGGATCGTCTTCCGTCTTACCGGTGGAAATGAGTAAAGACAGTGCGGTCAACGAAGATCAAATGGACGCCTTCGCCCTGGGCCGTACGATGACGATTGCCCGGTGGCTCGGTTTCCTGGCCCTGTTCTCCATCGTCGGCGCCGTGGCATTCAGGTATGCGATCCTCGGAAGGGTGGCGCATCAATTCGGAGACGGCGATCCGTTCCTTCACATCGCTTCGGTGAGCGCCGCGACTTACGGACTTTTCGCGGCCGTCGCCCTTGTCCTTGCGACCGTCGTCAAGCTCTACGGCCAATCGGTGGCGATGCAGGACATCCCTGCCGAATCGATTCTACTGGCGACCGGTTGGGGCTGGGCGTGGTGCGCGCAGATGCTGGCGTGCCTTGTCGCAATTGCCGGATTTGCGATGGCGCATCGCGCACCGCGCAATGGATGGCCCCTCGCCGCACTGGCCGCGGCCGTGCTCGTTGTGACTCCCGCAGCAACTGGTCATGCGATCGGCAGCGATGAAGCACTGTTTGCGGTACCCCTCGACATTGTTCACGTTCTCGCCGGTTCCACGTGGCTCGGAACACTCTCGGTCATTCTGATCGTCGGCATCGGCGCGGCCGCAAAGACGCCTGGAACGGTGTCGCTCGGTGCGCGCGTCGCGACCATGGTCAACTCGTTCTCACCGCTCGCGCTCACGTGCGGTGCACTCATGGTTGCGACGGGCGTCGTAGCGTCGCTTCTCCGTCTCGAGCCTCTGTCGTCTCTCTGGACGAGCTGGTATGGCAGGATTCTGATCGTGAAGCTTGCCTTCGTCGCTCTTCTTTTCGCCGTAGGCGCGTGGAACTGGCGTAGGGTCAAGCCCAGCCTGGGCGGCGACGAAGGTGTCAAAGCCCTTCGTTTTTCTGCCAGAGTAGAACTGGCCGTCGCTGCAATGGTGCTGATGGTGACGGCTTTTCTTGTCGCGTTGCCTTTACCGGAGTAGACGCTATTACTGAGTCAGGAATCGTG
>JBDSVO010000301.1:0-2751 GCA_039927215.1 Gemmatimonadaceae bacterium | reverse complement strand
ACTCCTTCGATCCATACCCTGCACATCCCCTGCGGCGGCAGATAAGCCGGCGGAATTGCCGGCTGTTGCTTCGGCGAGACCTTCGGGAATTTCGGAATCGGGATACCCCGCGGAATTCCCTGGGCCTCAGCCGAGCCGCTGGCCGCAAACATCGCAACCGCGAGCAGAAGCAACCGCCATCTATCCATCTTCCCCGCCTTGTTTCGCGGGTAATCAAGGTTGGTCATGCCGAGTACAAGGGCAGGAGGCATGCCAGACCTTGGAGGAGGTCTTAACTCGTTAACAAGCAATGATATAGACGACTCGTTGTTCACTTGAATCAGCCCTCGGTGTCCCCCATTTCGGACACTGTGAATGACGCTGCCGGGACGGCTCAAAGCAGTCCTTTACTTCTACCCCATTCAGCCGTCCGGGTTATCGCTTCCCTGACGCCAATACGGGGTGTGGATCCCAGCTCCGTTCTGGCGCGCGAAAGATCGAGAACTCTGTCGCCGGTCAGAAAAACGATGCTCTCGACGCGCGGAAGCTTCACGCCCGCCAACCGCTCAGCAATCCGATTCATCCAAAGGTACAGCTCGATCGGCGCCGAGGGGCTACCACGGACATGCGAGGCTCGGTCAAAGACGCTGATCCGCCTGGCCTCGTGCTTTAGCAAGGAGCTTGGCAATCTCGCCGGGCTTGGCGTGGCGGCCCAGCCTTGATTTCTCGTAGATGGGTGAGCCGTCCACTGTCACCTCGAATCTTCCACCACCCGACGGAATCATCTCGATCGTCGCCTCGGGGTAACGCTCCCTCAACTCAGCCGCCAAACTGGCGGCTCGGGGCTCGTAGTTTCAAAGGGTGCAGTACTCTATCCCGATCTTCATTGCTTCACCCTGCTGTGAGGTTGGGAAGGTTGTCGGAGCAACCCTAATGCAAGCGCCGAACCGGGTATTGGTGCAAGGTGGGGTCGCGAATCAGCTGGTCCGTGCGCTACGCTGTGCCACTCTGATCGTAGCGAAAGGATGATGTACGAAGAGATTGAATGTCGGCACGAACGAGCGATACCGTTAGCTACCGATCGTGCCAAATCCAAAAGCAGGATTCACAATAATCGAGACGACGGTCACCCTGAGCGTCATCGCCATCCTCTCCGCGATCGTCCTTCCAAAAGCGTCAGGCTTCATCGACGCCATCGAAGTGCGCGGCGCAGTTACCGAGGCTGAAGCACTGTTTTCAACGGCTCGTCACGTGGCGATCGCGCGCGGCTCACAGACAACACTCGAAATCAACGCCGGCCTGGGCGTGATGTCTCTTCGCGTCGGCCGCGACACCCTGCAACTCCGCGAGCTCGAGCGAGCTCATGATGTCGCGCTACGCACCACTCGCGCTTCGATCGTTTATTCGCCAACCGGGGTCGGGTACGGCGCCGCCAATCTTACGCTCATAATCACCAGGAATCTCGCCGCCGATACTATCTTCGTTTCGCGCCTCGGCCGCGTACGGCATTAGGACGGCGGAGCTGACGCGCCGCGGGCTTCTTCGCGGGCAATTCCGGTTGCTCTGGCGGGGTATTCTCTTCAGCGCCTGACGATGTCTCTTCGACAGCAGCAACAGATCCAAAATCATATCCGGGAACTGAGATTCGAGGGATCTGTTGACCGATGACGCGCTCGATGGTTCTCACCATGGCTATCTCGTCGGGTGCCATGAACGTAAAGGCATCACCGGTCGCCGCCGCTCTGCCCGTTCTTCCAATGCGGTGGACGTAATCCTCCGGCTGCTGCGGCACGTCGTAGTTGATGACGTGAGTGATTCCCGTCACATCGAGGCCGCGCTGCGCGATGTCGGTCGCAACGAGAACCCGGATCTTTCCACTCTTGAAATCCTCGAGCGCGCGCGTGCGCTCGCTCTGTGATCGGTCGGAGTGCATCGCCGTCGCAGAGATGCCTTTGCCGGCCAGGTGCCGCACTACGCGGTCGGCGCCGTGCTTCGTGCGCGTGAAGATGAGAACCGAGTCAAGCTCTTCCTTCTTGAGTAGCTCCGCAAGCAGCTCCGTTTTTCTGTCGCTCGGGACAGGATACACAGCGTGAGTTACAGTGTTTGCCGCCTCCGATCTCCGTCCGACCTGAACGACGATTGGCTTCCGCAGGTAGTTTCGCGCGAGTGCCTCGACCTCAGGCGGCATGGTTGCGCTAAACAGCAGCGTTTGCCGGTAGCGCGGAATTTCCGCGACGATGCGATTGAGCTGCGGCGCGAATCCCATGTCGAGCATGCGATCCGCCTCATCGAGAACCAGAATCTCCAGGTCGTCGAACACGACGTTCTGCCTCTCCATGTGATCGAGCAGCCGCCCTGGAGTTGCGACGACAACATCGACACCCTTTCGCAGCTTTGTCTGCTGAGGCTCCAGGGGCACACCACCATAGATAGAGACGACTCTGATATCCGAATGCCGGCCGTACTTCCTGAAGCTTTCTTCGACCTGAACGCAGAGTTCGCGAGTCGGCGTCAGAATCAGAGCGCGAACGCGATGAACGCGCTTCGCTGGATCGTCCGAGTCCCTTCCCTCCAGCAGTCGCTGGATGATCGGCAACGTAAACCCGGCGGTTTTTCCAGTTCCGGTTTGCGCGAGCCCGATGATGTCGCGCCCGCGCAGCGCAACGGGGATTGCCTCTCCCTGAATCGGCGTGGGGATCGTGTAGCCCGCGTCACGGACGGCGTCGAGCAATTCCGGGATAAGACCGAGCTCGGCAAATGCCGAAACGTCAG
>JBDSVO010000300.1:0-3138 GCA_039927215.1 Gemmatimonadaceae bacterium | reverse complement strand
GTCGTGAAGCGTGAAGGCCACGCGGTGTTGAACGCCGACGATCCGCTGGTCTACGCGATGCGCGACCGAACTCCGGGCGACATCGTACTGTTCTCAACAAAGCCCGAGGGAGAGAGCGCCGAGTTCGAGCAGCATTTGACACGCAACGGAATAGGCGCGCGGATCGAGAAGGACACATTCGTAATTCGGCGCGGACGGCTGCGCATTCCAATCGCCTCGGTTCGCGAGGTTCCGTTGATGCTCGGCGGGGCTGCTCGTTTTCAGCGCGAGAACGTGCTTGCCGCGATTGCGACCGCGTACGTGCAGGGAATGCGGTATGACGACATTCGGGCTGGGCTTCTCTCTTTCTTCCCTTCTCCGTCGCTCACACCAGGGCGGCTGAATCTCGTCCGCGTTGGCAAGGGTCGCGTTCTCGTCGACTACGCGCACAATCCGGCGGCGATCGCGGGATTGATGGAATTCGTCTACAACCTCAACGCAGCGCGGCGAATCGGAATCATCACCGCGCCCGGTGACAGGCGCGACGAGGACCTGCGAGAAGTAGGGAGACTCTGCGCCAGGCTCGATCGTGTGATCGTCCGCGAGGACAAGTATCGTCGCGGGCGTGAGCCGGGCGAGGTGTCGCGTCTCATCATCGAGGGACTGCACGAAGCCGGGATGGATGACAACCGGATCGAGATCATCTACAACGAGACTGAGGGTCTCGCGCATGCGATGAGCCAGATGGAGGACAACGACCTGGTGTTCGTGCTTGCCGACGAGGTGCCGGCAGTGCTTGCGCAGCTCGACCTTCTTTCCGGCGACCATCCCATCTGACCGGATGACGCCACCGGACGCATCGGCTGAGCTGCGCATGACCTCTCTGCACGCAACGCGCGGAGCGAACTTCTGGTCGCGCCAGCCCGTGACGCGGCTCGATATTCTCGTCGGCGAATATGAGCACATCTCCTCGGCCGACGTGCCCGGGTTTACCGAGGCGCTCGTCTCCGCAATGCCCGGTCTGGAGGAGCACCGCTGCAGCATCGGCGAGCGCGGTGGATTCATCACGCGTCTCGAGCGCGGTACATACGCGGCACACATCATCGAGCATGTAGCCCTCGAGCTGCAGACCACAATCGGCCATGAGGTCGGCTTCGGACGCACGCGCGGCGGGGATGTGGATGGAGAATACACGATCGTGTTCGAGCATTTTCACGAGGCAGTTGGACTTCGCGCTGCAGGGCTGGCGCTGGAGATAGTTCAGCAGGCATTCTCGGGCTCACTAGCCAACATTGATTACGCGACGTCCGAGCTTGCAGCGCTTGCAAAAACGCCGGACGTTCCGCGACTCACGCAACGGGTTCTCTGCGGAATTACCGGTGGGTCAGGGCGGTCCGAAGCGCGCGACGAAATTGTGCGGCGCGGCTTCGGCAACGGCGAGCTGATCGTCGACGTTGCGCCGGCGTATCTTCTGCAGGCGGGACTTCCCTACGCGCGATCAGACATTGCTGTCGTTCTCGACACGGCGCTTACCGATGTGCCTCCGCGATACCGTGACGAAGAGCGGGCGCAGCGGCTCGTGGCAACGGTGGCTGACGCGGTGGACCGCGGGGGAATAGTCATCGTGCCCGCGAAGGAATGGGAGATTCAGGACCTGGTGCGCGACGCCGGCTGCCGCGTGGCGATCTTCGCACCCGACGCTGACATCACGCGCCGGGACAAGAAGGTGGCGCGAGCCGCGGCATATTGTGACGGAGGGAAGATCATCATCGAGACTCGCAACGGAATTGTCGACGGCGGACCGCTTCATCAGGACGCGCCGCCGGGTGCGCAGGCCGCGGCGGCGTTGGCCGCATTTACGCTTCACGAGCTGCATCCGAACGGCGCGGTTGCAGCCCGCGCGACAGGTTAGAGCTTGGCAACAGGCCAGGGACAGCTGAATCCGGCGCGCCCACATGTGGATGTCGCTGAGCCGACGCCCGGCGCTGGTCCGGATTGGCATTCGCGCGCGCATACGGGAACGCTCGTGCTGATGGGTGGAGCGACCGATTCGCGAGGCGATGCGCTCGGCGCATTTGCGAATCTCGCTCGCGGTACGAAAGCGGGTCCCGTTGTGGGTCTGACCAGCGCGTCAGGGAATGTCAGAGCGAGCGCGCGCAGGTGGCGGCGTTTGCTTCGGACGGCGGGGCTCGAGGAGGTGAAGATCCCCGTGGTCGAGACGCGCGAACAGGCGAGCGACCCGAGAATCGTCAAGCTGATCGAGGAATCGAGCGGTGTTTTTCTTGGCGGCGGAAATCAGATCAAGCTGATCAGCATTCTCAGCGGTACGCCGGTTGCCGAGGCGATCTGGGGGCATTTCGCGCGAGGTGGGTTAGTTGGTGGGACGAGCGCCGGCGCAGCGGCACTGACCGAGCTCACTCTCGCTGGCAACGAGGTTGATGAGGAGGGGAAGCTGGTCGAGCAGTACATCGGCCCTGGCCTTGGGCTCCTCGGATTCAAGAGTTTGATTGATACGCACTTCACCCAGCGCCGGCGACTTTATCGGCTCTTTGTGGCGATTGCCGACAATCCGGAGATCATGGGTCTTGGAATCGACGAGGACACGGCGATGATCGTGAAGGGCGAGATTGCGACCGTCGTCGGTAAGGGTGGTGTGACGTTCGTGGACGGACGAAGCGTGCGATTCGACAACGCCGACGAGGTGACGAAAGGACGCCAGCTCACACTGAGCTCACTCCGTGTCGGAATCGTTGGGACGGGCTACACGTTCAACCTCAGGCACCGCGAGCTCGAGGCACTCCTGGATCAGGCTGCCGCTGACGCGAAAAATCGGGCGTCGCTACCTCGGGTCGATAAGCACGTCGGGTGCGATGGCTGAAGCACCACCGCACCCGTTAATGGCAACAACAATGTGAGTCCTCCCGGTGGCCGCTCTGGACCCGCACCAGATCGGGTGTCGCGAAGGGACTAATTCGTCGCAGTTGTTGGTGGATTGTTGTTGTTGTTGTGGTTGCTGTTGTTCTTGTTGTTAGTGTTGTTGATGCAGTTGTTCGTGGTCGCCGGTGGGTTGTTGGAGTTGTTGCCGTTGTTGATGCACGACACGTCGAGTCTTGCCTGCACGGATGGAGCCGGCGCGGTCGGCGCCTGACTGCACGCCAG
>JBDSVO010000299.1:0-7092 GCA_039927215.1 Gemmatimonadaceae bacterium | reverse complement strand
CCCTCTCAACTCAATCGGGAGCGTTCATATCTGGAAGTGGGTCGGAGGATGCCTGCTGCTGTGCATCGTGATCATCGGCGTCGCCCTGTGGTCGGGCTACCGCAAGCTTGCATCGTCAGGCGCGGGCCACGGAACGGACACCCTCACGATCGGAGCACCGGTCCCGAGAGTATTCGCGTCGATCGCTAACGCCGACTCGCTCTCCGGCTGGATGGCCGACCGCCGCCGCGTCACAGCCGGGCATCACGGCATGCTGGCCACGGGTGACACGCTGGAGATCGAGACGAAAATTCCGCTGTCTTCCGGAATGAGAAGGCTGAAATGGACCGTCAGCGACGTGAGGACAAATCAGCTTCTCGCTCTGCAGCTGCTAAGCGACAGCGTCGGCGAGCTGATCGCGACGCGCCAGTTCAGCCTCGCAGCGAAAGGTGACTCGACGTTCATCACGAGTGCGATTGCGGCGCCTCTCGTCGACTCGATTCGAGCGGGGCGCAGCGATACGCTCAAATCATCCGATGCGTACCTCGACGCCGCGTCGAAGCTGCTCATTTCGGCGTTGCGTCTCCAATCTCACATCGAGCTCGAGCAGCTGAAGTCGCGGGTCGAAGGTCATTCTCGTTCGCGCTGAGCCAATGATCTCTCCTTCCTGATGGCCGCCCATCATTGACTGAGGCGACTGGCGACTCTCGTAGTCTCCTGCGAACGCTTTTCAAGTGCGGGCTCGCAGTGGGCGTGAGCGATTTTCTGTTTGCGTCCGTTTCGAACGGGCTCATGCCTCACCGCACTCCCGTGCGCGTATTTCAGGGCGTTGCAAGCGTGCCGTTTGGAAAAGGCGCTCTCGATGGACGTCTCCCGACCGCCGCGCTTGGGCTCGCGATGCATTTCGGCGTCGCAATGTTCTGGTCGGCGGTATACCTGCTCGTTACCCTCAACTCCTCGCCGATGCGGCGCCTCGTGCAAACCCCGCAGGGCGCCGCTCTATTTGCCGCTGTTTACGGGCCTTTCATCTGGCTCGTGATGACGTTCCTCGTCATTCCGGTGTTCGTGCACCGGCCCCCGACGATCAGTCCCATCTGGAGGGTGCAGCTCGTCGGACATGCCGTGTTTTTCGTCGGGCCGATGATACGGGCGGCTGGTGACGGAAGAAATGCTCGATCGAGTAACCGCGAATTGCGGACTGCAGACTGACTGCCCTCGTGAGGCCACCGGCAGAACTGGACGCAGCTCTTCTTCAGGGCCTGGTAACAGTCGGTACAGCAGCCCTATGCTGGTTTCTGTTCGCGAGGTACAGGCATCGTTACTTCCTGTGGTGGTCAGTCGCGTGGACGCTCTATGTCCTTCGCATTGCCGCCATCATTGCGTTTCTCAGCACAAAAACAGAATCGTGGCTGCTGGTCCACCAGATACTGACTGGATGGACTGCGCTCGTACTTCTCTGGGCGGCTCTGACGTTTTCCCGTTCGGCGGAATGGCGTTCGTGTTACGGCGCTGCACTCCTTTTTCCGGTCGCCTGGTCGTTTGTAGCGATCTATGGCCTGGACAGCTTCATGCTCGCCGCCATTCCAGCCGTGCTCTTTCTGAGTCTCGCCACACTCACCACTTCCTGGGTATTTCTCCGACACTACAGGATCCGCGGCTCACGGGGAGCAGCGGTGCTTGCCGGGGTGCTCGGAGCGTGGGGAATTCACCATCTGGACTATCCATTGCTGCGAGCGCAGGGCGCGTGGAATCCGTGGGGCTACTATCTGGATATTCTCTTCGTGCTCGCAATGGGTATCGGGATCGTCATACTTGGTCTGGAAGAGCTCGACAGAGCAAATTGCACGGTGACGGTGCGAACATCGGAGCTGGAGCGGTTATCCGCCAGAATAGTCCAGCAGCATGAAGAGGAGCGTCGCCGAGTCTCGCTGGAGCTCCACGATCAGACGGCTCAGGTATGGGCGGCCGTGAAGATGCAGCTCGGCCTCCTCCGCGAAGGAGCACCGCGTGACATGTCGGTCCGGCTCGACCGTACGCTCGAGCTCGTCGATGCCGGCATACAGAGCATTCGAAGCGTCACGACCCACCTCCGTCCTCCACTGCTTGACGATCTCGGTCTCGGGCCAGCGCTGTGTGCACTCGTCGAGAGTTTCGCGGCCCAGTCCCGTCTGAGAGTATCGGTTGACCTGCCGGTAGTAATGCCCGCTGTTGCGCCGGACGCTGCGCTCGCGCTGTTTCGCGCGGTGCAGGAGGCCCTGTCGAACGTCGCCCGCCATTCCTCAGCAACATCGGCTGAGGTGCGCCTCAGTGTGAGTGGTGGCGAGCTGACCCTCACAATCGGTGACGACGGTCGCGGATTTCCCGCGTCCGCCATTCCCTCAGGCGCCGCTTACTCCTCACTCGGGCTGGCGGGAATGCGTGAGCGCATTGCCGCCCTGCATGGTACGGTGACGTTTACTTCGGGCATGGGCGCTCTGGTCACCGTGCGGGTTCCGCTGACCGATGCCTCCTGAATCCGGCGGTCCACCGGATGTGATTCGCGTTCTCATCGTCGATGACCACGCGGTTGTGCGCGAGGGGATTCGTCACGTCCTCTCATCGGACTCCGACTTCGAAGTTGTAGGAGAGGCTGCGGGCGGAGAGGCGGCCGTGACTCTCGCAGAATCGCTCATGCCGAACGTCGTGATCCTGGATCTTTCGATGCCGGACCTCCCGGGTCTCGAGGCTGCGCGACGGATACGGGCGCGAGTGCCGGGAACGGCTATTCTGGTGCTCAGCATTCACGATCATCAGGAGTACGTGCTTCGAAGCATCGAGGCTGGAGCTCAGGGGTATCTGCGAAAGGACTCCTCGCCTCGCGAACTGCGCAACGCGATCCGTGCGGTTCACGAGGGCGGCGCGTTCTTCAGTGCGCCAGTGGCCCGGAATCTTTCGCTCGCCATTGGAAAGCGTGCTCTCGATGAAAATCCGGTAGCACGAGGCGACAGTCTCACGCCGCGAGAGCGCCATGTACTTGTCGAAATAGCTCAGGGCCGAACCAACAAGGAGATTGCGGGGAGACTTGGCGTCAGCGTGCGAACCATCGAGTCTCACCGCGAATCGCTGCTGAAGAAACTCGAAGTCCGAGGCACGGCCGGACTGACGCGATTTGCAATCGAAGCCGGATTGCTGCCGACTTAGCCGCCGCCTCGCGGCTCCGTAAAAATACGGAGAGACGGACCGCAGTACAGCGGATTCTCCAGCGGTCTCGGCCGGACCAGGTTGCAATGCCGCGACAGCGCGGCATGAACCGACGGCCCGGAGCATCCCTTCCCAATGTCACGAATACTCATCGCCCTGCTGGGCATCTGCGCGGCGTTCCCCGCGCTCGCTCAGTCACCCGACACTGCTCGGACGGCTGCCCCCCTGGACACTGTGATCATCACTGCCACGCGCACTGAGCGCTCTACCTTCAACACTCCTCAGCCAGTCACCGTGCTCGATGCGCGCCTCTTTCACGAGAGGCTTCCAAACGGGCTCGCCGACCTCTTCCGGGATTTCGCGGGGCTGGACGCCAGCGGAGTGGGGCCAAACCAGCGAAGGCCGGAGATCAGGGGCATGCGCGGCCAGCGCATTCTGCTGCTCCAGGATGGATTGCGCCTGAACAACTCCCGCCGACAACAGGATTTCGGCGAGCTTCCCGCGCTCGCGGGCATCGCCGGCACTGATCGCGTGGAGATCGTTCGCGGCCCATCATCGGTGCTGTACGGCAGCGACGCAATTGGCGGTGTCATCAACATTATTTCGCAGGACGTGCCGACCGATCGCAACGTCATCTCGGGCGACCTGATGTATCGCTATGGCAGCGCCGGCACCGTCAGCGCCCCGTCGGGCAGCGTTTCGGCAAGACTTGGCCGCTTTGCCGTGCGCGCCGGCGCGGCTTACCGCAATTCGGAACCGTATCGGGCGCCCGCCGGGACATTCGGCAGCATCACGCTCGCGGAAAGCGAGCTGGTCCACGACTCCGGAATACGCGACCGCTCCCACGATCTGTTCTCGAGCTTCGAGGTGGACAGCTCCAGCAGCTTATATGCGAGAGCGGCATGGTACTCGGCGGATGACGCAGGTTTTGGGTTCATCGATCCCGCCCGCCTGGGTCAGGGCCAGCCCAGAATTCAAATTCTTTACCCCGACCAGTCGTTCGCGCGCTACTCGATCGGCTATAGATCCACCGCGGTTCCCACTTTTTTTGCGCATCGCGTCGACATCAGCGGATACACGCAGCGGAACGAGCGGCATCTCAACAACGTGATTTTGATCCCAGCAGGGCCTGGCGCAACTATAGACACCAGGACCTGGAACTTTACGGATGTGTCGACTGTCGGCGCACGTCTGGAGCTGGCCCGGCCGATCGGACAAGCCGCGACACTGACTTACGGAGCCGACGCATTCCGTGATCGCTCAGATAACACCGACTCCAGCAGGACCGTCGTTACGGGCTTCGGACCGCCCATCACCCGCGTCAGCAACGCGCCACAGGTCCCGAACGCGACATTCAGGAGTGCTGGAATATTCGGGCAGCTCGAGGCTCGACCGGTCGACCGTCTGGTGGCCATCTTCGGCGCACGATATCAGACGATTTCGGCGGAGACGCGCGCGACGACCGGGCTCGAGCGCGCAACTCAAAAGGGAGAAGACCGCACTCTTGTCTGGAGCACAAATGGGCTCTTCCGCGCCACGCGCAACACCAACGTCGTGATATCCTTCGGCCGCGGCTTCCGCACTGCGAATCTGGTCGAGCGCTTCTTCGAAGGTCTGGCGCCGGAAGGGAACGGTTTTCAGCACGCCAACCCGGAGCTGAAAGCGGAGACCAGCTTCAATTCCGACTTGGGCATGAGGTATCGCGCCGGTCCTTTCAGCGCGGAGGGATTCGTTTTTCGCAACGACATCTCCAATGCCATTCGCGCGCGTGCGACCGGAGACTCGGTTAACCGCCGGCCTGCGTTCCAGAACCGGAACATCGGCAGGCTGCGGATGCAGGGCGTCGAGCTGAGCGCCGCCGCTCGCACAACGACTGGCTTCGATGCCACCGCCAGTTTTACGCGGCTCGCCGCAACGAATATTTCCGATCCGGACAGCCCGGTCGGTGACAGCTACTCCAGTAAAGTGATCGGCGATATCGGCTATCGGGCGCCAGGTGGGCGATTCACCGCGGCATATACGGTCCGATATCAAGGCGAGCAGAACGAAGTCCTGGTCGGCGCGAACCCGATAGGGCCTGTGATTCCCGCATTCGTCGTGCACTCGGCACGAGCGAGCGTCGTTCTTCTCAGAACCGGCGATGTTGTAAACGAGCTGGCATTCAGAATCGACAACATTGGAAACAGACTGTATGCCGAGTTCCCGAACGCGAGCTTTTTCCGGCCTGAGCCGGGGCGAAATGTGAGTCTCGCATTCCTGGTTCATTTCTAGGTGCAAGTCATATACTGGATTCCGGTCGTCACGACCGTCGTGGCCGCTGTTTTTGCGACGATCGTGCTGCGCCGTTATCTGCGGCGTCGCAGCGGACCCCACCTGCTCTGGTGGGGACTTGGGCTGGTTGTCTACGGGATCGGGACGCTGACTGAATCACTCACCACGATATTCGGATGGAACGAGAGTGTATTTCGCGCCTGGTACATCAGCGGCGCTCTGTGCGGAGGCGCGCCGCTCGCTCAGGGAACGGCGTATCTGCTTCTCCGGAGGCGGACGGCGAATGTGCTCGCCGTGATGCTGATTATAGCGATTGCGGTTGCAACGATACTCGTAGTGCTGTCGCCGATTGACTACTCCGTGGTGGAGGAGCACCGTCTCTCGGGACGAGTGCTGGGCTGGCAGGACATCCGCATGATCAGTCCTTTCATCAACACGTATGCTGCGGCGTTTCTGATCGGCGGCGCGTTCCTGTCCGCATGGCGTTTTCGCACCGATCCGGAGAAGCATCATCGCTATGTGGGGAACGTGCTCATTGCGATTGGCGCCATCCTGCCGGGAATCGGTGGCACGTTCACCCGCTTCGGGCACGTCGAGGTTCTGTACGTAACGGAGTTTGTCGGTCTGCTCTTCATCTTCAGCGGTTACAGGCTGAATGTTGCTGAGCCGCTGACGCCGCGCTGGCTGGATTCAAGCACACGCGGTGAAGGCCTGGCGATTTGAGGCGTCCGCGCGCGCGCCACGCTATCCGATAATCTCGAACCGATACGAGCCACGCATTCAATGCTGGCGCCTTCGCTCAAAAAAGAAGCGATCCACGTACACGCCGTTCGCAACTTGTCTCGAGCTTCCTATTACTCCCAGTCCGAATTGCGTACCTCCTCTGTCGCCAGGGCTCTCGAATGACGTTCTGTCGATGAACGCGCCCTCGAAGGGTTCGGTTGTGCTGTTTGCGTAGACTTTCGTCCCAGTCAGGAGTGCGCCCTGGATCCGCGCGTTTCTCAATGTGAAGCGGCGCCACACCGGCGAATCCATATCCACCCGCTCGTAGCCGTTCGCCGAAACATTGCCGTTCGCATCCACTTTCAGATCGAACGACAATCCCATACCCTCAGCTTCGTACGAACCCGCGTAGTCGCGAACATCGGCCTTGATCGCCGCCACGCTCCGAACCTCCTTGTACTTCTCGAATCTGACGCCGCGCTTCTCATCGACCACGTGCTTGCTCTTGTTGAAGGACGCGACGATCGCCTGCGTTCTCGCCTGAACGCTCGAGCCCTGGGCAAGCGCGCTTCCGCCGTGGATGAACGCCGCAGCCACAACGCCCGTCAGTGCGACAATAGTGAATCGATTCACGAGTTCATCCCCCATTGTCCGGTGCCTCAGTGATTGACAGCCGCACCTCAAAAACCGTTCATTAGGACCTGATTCGCCCCGATCCTCAGGAGTACTCATGCCCCGAGACCCAATCTTCTTCACATACGTTGGAATCAAGAACTCAGTCGTCGCCCTTGACGATCGCACCGGCACGGAAATGTGGCGCACGCAGCTCCGCGGGTCCGACTTCGTCACCGTACTCTGGGACGGCGAGGCGCTTATTGTCGCCAACAGCGGAGAGGTATGGCGTCTCGATCCGCAGTCCGGCGCTGTGATCTGGCACAA
>JBDSVO010000298.1:0-5718 GCA_039927215.1 Gemmatimonadaceae bacterium | reverse complement strand
CGCCGCACGCAGGTGTGCAATCGCCATCCGGATCGGGTGCCGAACCGCCGCCTCGCCGCCCGGGAGCGGGACGTAGCCGAGGTGGCCGACCCGCTCCGCTCCGGAATTGTCGACGAGGAGAAATTCTCCACCCCAGATCGCTCCGTCGTCACCCAGCCCTGTGCCGTCCATCGCGAATCCGATAATCGGACCCGTCAATCCGTGCTCGGCCATGCAGGAAGCGATGTGGGCGTGATGATGCTGCACGGGCACGCGAACCGGTATGTCGAGCCGCTCCGCGAGCTGCGACGACAGGTACCCCGGGTGGAGGTCGTGCGCCACGATCACCGGCTGCACGCCGACGAGATCGCGGTAGTGGGAGATGCCGTCGTCCAATGAACGGAAGGCGGCGGAATTCTCGAGGTCGCCGATATGGTGAGAGAGGAACGCCGAATGTTCGCGCGCGAGGCAGAAAGTGTTCTTGAGGTGAGCACCCACGGCGAGAACGTGCGCGGGGAAAGGAACCCTGACATCGATCGGGCGGGGAGAAAATCCCCGTGAGCGCCGGATGAACTTGGGTGCTCCGTCCATCACTCGCATAACACTGTCGTCGCAGCGAGTAGCGATCGGGCGGTCGTGAGTGAGAAAGGCGTCCGCGATAGCCGTGAGACGGCTTTCCGCATCGTCGTCAACGAACGCGATTGGCTCGTCGGTAAGATTTCCACTTGTCATCACGAGCGGTCGGGCGACCGCGGCAAGCAGGAGATGGTGAAGTGGAGTATACGGAAGCATCACGCCGACGAAGCGATTGCGTGGGGCGATCGCCTCGAGAGATTCGGCAACCGCCGGATCGACATCCTCATGCCTGGCCAGGAGAACGATCGGCCGCTCCGGAGATGTCAGCAGCGCAAGCTCCGCCTCCTGGATCAGGCAAAGCGACCGCGCGTCGCCGGGCGTCGCCACCATCAGGGCAAACGGTTTCTCCTCTCGATGCTTTCGCCATCGCAGCCGTTCTATCGCGGCGACCGATGTAGCGTCGCATGCGAGGTGGTAGCCACCCAGTCCCTTAATCGCGACGATCCCGCCACCGATGAGAAGACGGGCGGCACCGGCGATCGGGTCGGCGGCGAGCTCATCATCAGCCAGCGACGAATCGGTCGCAAGCAATCGAAGCACCGGCCCGCAGTCGCTACACGCAATCGGCTGGGCGTGAAAGCGGCGATCGGTGGGATTCTCGTACTCCGCCCTGCAGCTCGCGCACATCCGGAACGATGCCATCGTTGTGCGCGGACGGTCGTATGGAAGATCGTGGACGATCGTGAAGCGCGGGCCGCAGTGTGTGCAGTTGATGAAGGGATATCGGTACCGGCGGTTGGCGGGGTCGAACAGCTCCGCGAGGCACTCGCCGCACGTGGCGATATCAGGTGATACGAGCGGCCTGGAAATTTGCCTGCCCTTGGCGTCGGCTTCCTCGGCGGACCCGCTGGTGACCGTCGCATCGGGGTCGCTCGACGCAATCCGGAATCCGAGACACGGTCTCACCTCCGCGGTAATCGTCTGCACGCGAGCGACACGAGCCGTTGGAGGAGGAGCGGCCACCAGCGTCCTCAGAAAATCGTCGAGTGCCGCGGTTTCACCCTGAACGTCTATCATCAGTCCGCGGGCGTCATTCCGGACGAACCCAGCCAGACTCAGCGCAGTAGCGAGACCGTGAACATAGGGTCTGAAGCCCACGCCCTGGACCATTCCATCGACCGCGATCACACGACGCTCTATCACACGTCCACCTGTTGCCGCCGTCGAGTTGGGTGCTGCCCGCCAGGTGGCGGGCATTTTCGGAGTCTAGCACGCGTGGCACCGTGCAGCAATAATCCCGGCGTGCGTGTTCCCCTGAAATCACCGCTTGCCCGGAAAGACTGAATGCCGCCTATCTCCCGTTGGCTGAAAATGACCCCGGTGCATGACGGGTTCGTGCCATTGTTGTGCCTTGCTCTTGCCGGCTGCCAATCCGGTGAGGAGGGACGCAACGGGTCCACTTCCGCTCCGGCCGACCGGCAGCAGCTGATCGTCGCCGCCGGTGAGGACGAGTTCGGCCTTCGCCTCAACCAGCAGCGACTGGGTATCTATCCTCTCAACGCCGGGATTTGCGAGCCCCTGCTTCGTCTCACGCATGATTTCCAGATCGCGCCGGGTCTCGCCACCAGCTGGCGTTTTCTTGGAGGCAACACTTACCGATTCACGCTGAGGCGCGGCGTCAAGTTCCACGACGGACAGTCGTTCAACGCCAACGCGATAAAATATTCGCTCGACATCGGAATCCGGTTCAAGACCCAGTACAGCTTTCTCGACAGCGCGTCGGTGCGGGCCGTCGACGACAGCACCGTTGACATCACGCCCTCGATTCCAAATCTCCGAGTGCTCGAGCAGCTTGCTCATCCGACCAATTCGATCGTGGCCCCCGGCTCCGACCCCGCGAAACATCCCGTGTGCACGGGGCCTTTCCGCTTTGTCGAGTACGCTCCCCGGAATCGCCTCACAGTCGCTCGCAACGCATCCTACTGGGGAGAGAAGGCGCGGCTCGAGACTCTGACGTTCCGATTCATGGCTGATGACAACACCCGCGCTCTGGCGCTTCGATCGGGCGAAGTGGACGCGATCTTCGATGTCAATCGCAGCATGGTAAGCGGCCTCGCGTCCACCGCCGGACTCACGATTGCGGCATCATCTCCCGGCGCGGTTATCCTGATGCACATCGCGACCCGGGGAACGCCTCCCTTCACTCGTATGGCCGATCCCGTGATGCGGCGTGTGGCGGCCATGTCCATCGACCGGAAGGCGCTTGTCGAGCGGATCCTGGAAGGTCACGCGACGGTCGTCAGCACGGTCAATCCTCCGAAAGTCCTCGGCCGGCACGCTTCGCTAATACATGGGATCCCATATAATCCGGCGGAAGCGCGGAGGATTCTCGACTCCGCCGGCTGGCACGCGCCGAAAGGGGGCATCAGGTCGCGACGCGGGGAGCGGCTCAGCCTCGTGATGATAACACAGCCCGGCTCCGTCGACCGCGCCGTGGCGCAGTACGTCCAGGCTCAGCTCACGGCGGTGGGCATCGAAGTGAAGCTCGAGGAGTTCGACCCCGGTGCCTTCGAGAGCCGTCTCAATGCCGGAACATGGGATATCGATATCGAGGTGCCGAACCAGAACGACGCCAACCCGGCGTTCCTTCTGGCTCTTCGATGGTATTCGAGGTCGAACGTCAGAAGCGCCCGGTTCATGACGGCCGGGCCACGATTCGACTCACTCGTCTCCGCCGCACTCGCCAGCGCCGATCACGACCAGACGCAACTCGCGGCCGCCGAGGCAATGCACGCGCTGGTCGACGATGCCGTCGCGGCAATTCCGCTCGCCGCCATTTCGCGCATCTACGCCATGAAATCGCGTGTTCAGGGATTCGACCCGCATCCGTCACGCGTGAATCAATCGTGGAACACCGTCTGGCTCTCGAGATGATCGCTTGCCGTCGCCGGTAGTCACCCTCGTCTCACGGCGGCTTCTCCATCTCGTTCCTGTGTGGCTCGGGGTGTCGCTCCTCGCGTTCGGCCTTTCATCGCTCGCGCCGGGCGATCCCGCGGCGATGATTCTTCAGCGCCAGACCGGCGAGCCGCCCGGCCAGGAGGCGGTCGAGCGACTGCGCAGAGAACTCGGTCTCGATGATCCATTCGCCGAGCGCTACGTCCGCTGGATTGGCAATGCGGCGAAGGGCGACCTCGGCACGTCCTATCGCAGCGGCGCCCCTGTTGGTGAAACCCTCCTGCAATCATTTCCGCCGACTCTGGAACTCGCTGTCCTCGCCCTGCTGCTGAGCGTCGTCGTCGCGATTCCGGTGGGCGTAATGGCGGCCGTCCATCGTGGCGCCGGAATCGACAGTCTGTCGCGCCTGCTGGCGCTGATCGGCACGTCGACGCCCAGCTTCGTGGTGGGATATCTCGTCATTCTGCTGTTCGCTGTCTCACTCAAGCTGCTGCCCGCGGCCGGCGCCGATGGCTGGCGGTACGTGGTGTTGCCCGTCATTACGCTCGCGCTTGGTGAGGCGGCAGCCCTCACCCGCCTCACGCGCGCGAGCATGCTCGAGGTCCTTGGAGAGGATTACGTTCGGATGGCACGCGCGAAGGGTGTTCCCGAGCGAATCGTGCTCGCGCGACACGCCTTGCGCAACGCACTGAATCCGGTTGTGACGCTGGCGGGAGTGCGCCTGGGACGCCTATTGGGCGGCGCTGTGATCATCGAGACAGTTTTTGCCCGTCCCGGACTCGGCAGGACGCTGGTTGACTCTATTTACGATCGGGATTACCCCATGATCCAGGGATTCATTCTGCTGGCTGGCACGGCGTTCGTCCTCGCCAACCTGATCGTGGACCTGTCTTATCTATGGTTGGATCCACGTCTCCGGTCGGTGGAATCCAGCCGGCGAGTCGCATCGTGAGCGTGCCGGTGACGGACGTGCATCTGGTGGGCGCAAATGCGATTCATCCCGGGCATGAGCCCCGACGCCTGCTCCCACGTCTGGCGCAGGATCGGCTCGCCTCGATCGGAATCGTCGTCATCGCGTTACTGATGTTGATCGCACTTGCCGCTCCGTTCCTTGCGCCGGCGGATCCCGCCGCGATAGACGCGGTGAACCGACTGGCGCCGCCAAGCCTGTCGCATCCACTTGGCACCGACAATCTCGGGCGGGACATGTTGAGCCGGCTGATCTTCGGATCCCGCTGGTCGCTTGGCGCGGTTGCGATTGCGACTCTTCTCATACTTTCCATTGGAGTGACGGTTGGTACGATCGCCGGCTACTACGGTGGCGTGATCGACGAAATCCTGATGCGGGTCGTGGACGTGCTGCTCGCGTTCCCGAGTCTGCTGCTCGCGCTGGCAATTGCCGGAACTCTCGGGCCGGGAATTACGAGCGTGATAGCCGGACTGGCGAGCGTCTGGTGGGCAAGCTATGCGCGCATCGTGCGCGGCATGGTGCTGAGCATTCGGGAGCGCGAATACATCCTTGCCGCTCGCAGTCTCGGCGCGGGCGAGGTGCGTATCATCCTCCGGCATGTTCTGCCCAACATCCTGCCGCCGGTCGTCATTCTTGCGACGGTGGAGATGGGAGAGCTGATACTTGCGGTGGCTGGCCTCGGATTCCTCGGACTCGGCGCGCAGTCTCCGACGCCTGAATGGGGAGCGATGGTCAGTGATGGACGGTCGTTTCTCCTTTCGGCGCCGCAGCTGATGATCTATCCGGGCCTGGCGATCTGCGCCACCGTGTTCGCGTTCAACCTGATGGGAGACGGACTCCGCGACATGCTCGATCCACGTCTGGCTCGGTAGATTGCGTGATGCGCTATCGAATTCTTGTTACTGACGAGATCGATCCTGAAGGCGTCGCGCTTCTCGCTGGGGAGCCCGACTTCGACGTCGACGAGGTTCCGACGCTTCCGCCTGAGGAGCTCATGGAGCGCATCCCCGGATACGATGCGCTCGTCGGTCGCAGTGCGACAAAAGTGTCCGCCGATCTTCTACGTGCGGCAACGCGGCTCAAGGTCATCGGCCGCGCGGGCGTCGGCGTGGACAACATCGCGCTCGACACCGCAACCGAGCTCGGGATCGCGATTATCAACGCGCCAGCTGGAAACACGATTGCGGTGGCGGAGCTTTTCTTTGGCGTCGTTCTCAGTCTGCTGCGGCATCTCCCAC
>JBDSVO010000297.1:0-2810 GCA_039927215.1 Gemmatimonadaceae bacterium | reverse complement strand
GCTCAGCAGCGGTCTGTGGACGATCGGCCGGCCTCTTTTCGAGACAGCGCATCACGAGATCGGCCAGAACAGGTGGAATTCCCGGACGCTTTTGCTGAATCGGCTCCGGCTTCTGGATCGCCTGCGCAGCGAGCGTCGCTTGCGCGGACATTCCACTGAACGGAGGCCACCCGGTAAGCATCTCGTACGCCATGATGCCCCACGAGTAGATATCCGCGCGGTGATCGACGCCGGGATCAGCGACGGCCTGCTCCGGCGCCATGTACGCGGGGGTTCCGAGCGCGAGGCCAAGAGACGTAAGCCCTCCGCCGCTGGACGTCGCGGCGGACGCGGTCAATGCTTTCGCGACGCCGAAGTCGGTGACGAGCGCAAACTCGTCGGCGAGCATCACGTTGTCGGGTTTGATATCGCGATGTACTACACCGTGCTTGTGCGCGTAGGAAAGTGCGGCCGCGACGTGGCGCAGAATGCGGACTGCTTCGTTGACAGGCAGCTCACCTTCACGCGAAAGCCGCGCGCGAAGGGATTCTCCCTCTATAAATGGCATCGTGAAGTAGGGAGTCGCGGCAATTTCGCCCGACGACAACAACGGGACGATATGCGGGTGCTGGAGCTTTGCCGCCAGCTGAATCTCGCGGCGGAACCTGTCGACGCTCACACCCTCGGCCATGTCGTGCTTGAGCACTTTCACGACGACCCGCCGCTCGAGCGCGCGGTCCTCCGCCAGGAACACGCGGCTCATCCCTCCGCCACCGAGCTCGCGCTCGAAAGCGTAGGTATCGCCCAGCGTCCTCTCGAGAGTTGCCCGAAGGTCGGCCTGGCTGCCCAGATTCTCGTCGGTCACAGGGGGGAAACTGGGGCCTTGATCGCCTTGGTACAACTCCCGATGTGGAGGTTGGGCGTGTAAGATCAGCGTTTGGGGCAACGGTGAGATTCTCAAATGTCAAAATCAAGTAGTGGGGCAGTTTCGAAATGGGGAGTCTCCCTCCCGACCAGCCACTCTATTTGGCAGCGGGCATCCGGTCTTTCCAGATATTGGACTCTCAGCTGGAGAGCGGGATGTCGAAGCGCGACCAGACGACTTGACCCGCTACCGGGGGTTGCCGTCGCCTCGGCGCTATTCCTGTTGGCTGCCGCAGCGTGCGACTCGACCACAGCCAAACTCTCGGCCGCCGAGGAGCAGCGGTTTGCGGCCGAGGGAATAAGCCATCGTGCGAATGACTTGGACTTCCGGTACACACGCGACGCGGGCGGCCGCGACGCGCGCTGGGAGAACCGGCGTGCTTCGATCGTCGTCACCGGGAAGTCGGTTTTGATTCACAAGAACGAAAAGATCGGGCTCGAGATTTCCCCAAATACGCGCCGTTATGTCGACGTTGCGCGCGATGGAAGCAGAGTCAGAATCCGCGCCGGCTCGGGACGCGCTCAGGAAGTCTGGTCGTTCGAGCCCGAGTCCGATGCCGCGGGGTGGACGGACGAGATCCGCGCTGTTGTGCGAGGATCGCGAAGCGCTGCCAACGCTGAAAAGCGTTAAGTAACTCTCCGCAGGAAGTCTTTCACGGCCTTGCGGTAGCTGCGTCCCGTCGTGATTCGCTTTCCATTTCGCAAAATCAAGAGCTGGTCCCCTTGATCGAATGGCTCCGCCGCACGGACCTTCGACGTATTGACGATGGCAGAGCGGTGGACGCGAAGAAATCGGTTCGCAGGGAGTCTCGCTGCGAGGTGAGTGAGCGGCTCCCGAACGTCGTAGGCGCTGTCGACGAGGTGCACTCTGGCGATGTCGTCACGCGCCTGAATCCAGTAGATCTCGTCGGCGTCGAGGAACACAATCTTGCCCTGCACTTTGACCCCGATGCGGTCGTCGCTTACGTCGGCGCGGGCGACACGCTCGAGCAGGCCGGAAAGCTGCGCGGCAAAGTCCGGCTGACTGCCGCGGCCGGCGAGCCGCTTCTTTGCGCGCTCCAGCGTCTGACCGAACCGGAGCTGATCAACCGGCTTCAGCAGATAATCGATCGCGCCGACTTCGAACGCATTTACCGCGTAATCGTCAAAGGCCGTTACGAATATCACAGGTGGCATTTTATCCGGGCCCACCGATGCAATCACGTCGAAGCCGTCGAGTTCCGGCATCTGCACGTCTAGAAAAACGAGATCGGGCTGAAGGTCTCGGATGGCCGCTACTGCCTCGGCTCCTGTTTCGCATTCGCCGGCGACAACTATGTCGGGCACACCAGCAAGCAGCGAGCGCATGCGCCGGCGCGCGAGTGCTTCATCGTCCACGATCAACACTCTCATCTGATTTTTTTCGGGAGCGGTTGCCGGGGATTTCATGCGGCGACTACGGGTTCGGATTCGGCTGGGGTCGATCGAAGACGCAACGGCATCACGAGCCTGACAGCAAACCCACCGCCCTCACGCGGACCCGTTTGGAATTCATGACGATCGGCATATAGATGGATGAGACGTGTCGCGGTGTTGGCGAGGCCGAGGCCTGTTCCGCGTGAGCGCGCACGCGAGCGCCGCGCCGATGGACCAACGCCGTCGTCGAGCACCTCGATCTCGAGCGATTCGCCGACGCGATGTGCTGAGATCCACACGTGCCCTGGGGTCGCGCGCGGACCGATGCCATGACGAATTGCGTTCTCAACAAGTGGCTGCAGCAAAAGGCTGGGCACGAGCGCACGTCGCGCCTCGTCGCTGATGTCGAACTGAACGTTGAGCTTGTCCTGAAATCGCACTCGTTGAATCCGGACGTACCGCTCGAGGAGCTCGAGCTCGCGCTCGAGGTGAACTTCGTGCTCCATTGAGCC
>JBDSVO010000296.1:0-2748 GCA_039927215.1 Gemmatimonadaceae bacterium | reverse complement strand
CGCCAACCACTTGCGAAGCCTCCACCAGCATCGGCAATCGCTCGGCAATGACGGCCGAACGAATGAGGGACGTGTATGTCACGAGCGCACCAATGACGAGAGTTTCGTCGCGCACGGAAATCTCCCGAAGCTCGTCGAGCGCCCAGATGTCGAGCAGTCGCCGCGGCTCGAGTGTGCCGAAGTTCGCCGCGACGTAAATGTCAGTCGCACCCGCGACGGGAACCCTCGGCTCCTCCCGCAGGATGGCAAGCGCATCGTTCAACGAAGTGGCAGTGCGGAGATCCAGCTCCGACATCGCGGTTCTCACGCGACAACCTCCGGCATGCCTTTCCACTTCATTATCGCGCGATAGATCGCAGAGTAGCCTGTGCAGCGGCAGAGATTTCCGGCCAGGGCAATCTTCACCTCGTCGAGTGTGGGCGCGGGCCCGAGCGAAAGCGCCGCCATGATCATCCCGGGCGTGCAGATGCCGCACTGCGCCCCCACCTCGTTCATGAAGTGGTGCTGCAGTGGATGATCTCCACCCAGTCCTTCGATAGTCGTAACCTCTGTGCCGGCGACCTGTGCGACAGGTATGATGCACGAACAAACGGGCTCGCCGTCGACGAGAACAGTGCACGCGCCGCACTCTCCTTCGCCGCACCCTTCCTTGGTGCCGGTAAGTCCGAGATCCTCGCGCAGCACGTCAATGAGCCGCGCGGCGGGGTGCACGGCGACTTCGGTCGGCGCACCGTTAAGAACGAACTTCATCGGTTAACCGGCAGACTCACGCAGCTGTGACGCAGGCGGAGATCAACTCTGGCGTCGCCGGTATCTCGCGCACGTCGAGCCCGAGATGCCGCAGCGCATTCACCACCGCGGGAGCGGGTCCGTCCATCGGAAGCTCGCCGAGTCCTTTCGCGCCGAATGGTCCGCCCGGATACGGATTCTCCATCATGACGACGTCCAGCTCCGGCATGTCGAGTGTAGTCGCGATCGTGTAGTTGGTGAGCTGCGCATTCGCCATCGCACCGCCGCGCATCACGACCCGCTCCAGCAGCGCGTACCCGAGTCCCTGCGCGGTGCCGCCTTCGATCTGCCCGCGAGCGAGAGCGGGATGAATGGGACGCCCGAACTCCTGCACTGCCGTGAGCTTGACGGGGCGAGCCTCGTAAGTGTCGCGATCGAGCTCGAGCTCCACGACGTCGCATCCCCAGCCGTATGTCGCATATGCGTCGCCGCGATAAGACGAGTCGTCCCATTTGATCCAGTCGGGCGGCGTGTACATCCGTTCCACCGACATCTCCCCGTAATGCGCGTAATACTCCGCAGGCGTGGTCCCGGCGAGCTTCTCCTTCATCTCGAGCGCACATTCCTCGAGAATCTTCCCGACAACCATGCACGTGCGCGATGCGACCGTCGGCCCGCTGTCGGCAACGAGCGACGTATCGGGTTGCATGACCTCGACCAGCTCGTAGGGAACGCCGAGTGCGTCCGATACGATCTGCGCGTGCATGGTGCGCGTGCCCTGGCCGATCTCCGTGCTGCCAACGGCAATGCGAACGCCGGTGCGGGTCACATCGAGCCTGGCTCTCGACTTGAGGTGAAGCTCGCCGCTCCCGGTGAATCCCGCACCATGATAAAAGAGCGAAAGTCCGATGGCGCGATTCGTTCCGCGGAATTCCTCGCGCTTCCGCGTGAAATCGGTGCGCTCCACCGCTTCATCGAGAACCATCAGCGCGCTGCAATCTTCGCGCATTGTCTGACCTGTAGCGGTTGTGTCACCCGGCTGGAGCGCGTTCTTCCGTCGAAGCTCGACAGGGCCCATCCCGAGCGCTTCGGCAATCCGCTCCATGTGCACTTCAACGGCGAATTCCGTCTGCGGCGCGCCAAATCCGCGGAACGCGCCGTTCGGCGGAGTGTTGGTCAACACAGTTCGGCCGAAAATTCTTACGTTGTCACAGCGGTACGGCCCCGCAGCGTGAATGCATCCACGCGAGAGAACAACGGGGCTCAGCGTGACGTACGCCCCGCCGTCCATGAGAACGTCGATATCCATTGCGACGATGCGTCCGTCACGCATGACCCCGGTCCGATGACGAACGATGGACGGATGGCGCTTCGTCGTAGCGATCATGTCCTCGACACGATCGTAGATGAGCTTCACCGGGCGTCCCGACTTGAGCGTGAGCAGCACTGCGTGTCCGGCGATCATCGACGGATACTCCTCCTTGCCGCCGAATCCGCCTCCCGTCTCAGTCTGGATCACGCGCACGTTGGGATGCGCGGAGCCGAGCAGGCAGCGCAAGGCCTTGATCACGTAGAACGGGCATTGGACCGAACCATAAATCGCGACTCCGCCATCGCCCTCGGGCACGGCGATCACGGCGTTCGGCTCGATGTAGACGTGCTCCTGATGTCCAGTGCGGTACGTCCCTTCGACGATGATGTCAGCCCCGGCGAGGCCGGCGGCCACATCTCCCTTCAGGATGTCGATTTCCTTGAAGACCGTGTCGGCTTTCTCCGGATCGAAGAGCGGTTCCTCCTCGTCGTACTCGATCACGACATTCGCGGCGAGGATCTTCTCCCGATCCTCGTGAGCGAGGAGAACGATCGGCTCGGCCATGTGCCGGACTTCCTGCTCGACGAGGAAGGGCTGGTCCTTCTCGATGAGATCGGCTGCATTGACGGCGGGGACGTCGCGGTAGTCGACGATCGTGAAGCCCGTGGTGTCGAAGTCGAAGCGAATCGAGCGAACGCGCCCGCGCG
>JBDSVO010000295.1:0-3569 GCA_039927215.1 Gemmatimonadaceae bacterium | reverse complement strand
TGAACGTCGGAAAGCCGATCACGAGCGATACCGCGAGAATTCCGTAAGCTGTGTCGGTCGGAATCTTGAGCACAGTCTGCAGAAAGAAGAGGGCGTAGAACTGTCCGGTATACCACGTCACCGCCTGCCCCGCCGTCACGCCGAAGAGAATCTTCAGTACAAGCTTCCACTTTGGCCATGTGTCGAAGCTCTCTCGCACCGGTGCCGCCGATGCACCTCCCTGCGTCTTCAAGCGCGAATACAGCGGTGACTCGCCGAGCTGCATTCGGATGTAAAACGAGACGAGCACGAGTAGAATCGAGAGGAAGAACGGGATTCTCCACCCCCACGCGGCGAATTCCGCATCGCCCAGCATCCGGCGCGTGACGAGTATCACGATAAGAGAAATGAAGAGGCCCAGTGTCGCTGTCGTCTGAATGAAGCTTGTGTAGAATCCGCGTCGGTTGTCGGGGACGTGCTCCGCGACATACACGGCAGCTCCTCCGTATTCTCCGCCGAGCGCGAGCCCCTGTAGGAGTCGGAGAATCACGAGGATGATCGGCGCGGCAATGCCGATTTTCGCGTAGCCGGGCAGGAATCCAATCGCCGCGGTGGACCCGCCCATGATAAGAAGTGTGGCGAGAAACGCGATCTTGCGGCCGACACGGTCCCCGAGGCGGCCGAAGTAGAGGGCACCGAGCGGTCGCACGGCGAAGCCGACAGCGAACGTTGCAAGTGTCTTCAGGAAATTCGCGGTGGGGTTCCCCGGGGGATAAAACTGAGTGGCAATGATCGTGGCGAGGCTTCCGAAGATGAAGAAGTCGTACCACTCGATCATCGTCCCGGCAGTTGAGGCGGCGATGACGCGCCATATGCCTACAGGCGATCTTTCCGGTTCGAATCGCGGGGACGCAGCGTTCGGTTCTTGCATGGTCCTCATCAGCGCGGAAAGGTGCGCTTGATCCAATCGACGGGCTAGATACCGCATCCGTGCGCTGGCCACAGAAACACAGAATTGATATCTACTCCGGGAGAGTATGGCTAAGTCGATCGACCTCAACGCCGACATCGGCGAGTACACCGGCACCTCTGGAGCTGCGCTTGACGACAGCATCCTGGACCTTGTCAGCTCGGCGAGCATTGCGTGCGGTGGACACGCTGGCGACCTCGAGGTCATGCAGCGCACCGTCGACTCGGCTGCAAGTCGCGGAGTTGCGATTGGCGCTCACCCGAGCTATCCCGATCGCGAGAATTTCGGACGCCGCGAGATGCAGATCTCGGAGGAAGAGCTTGAAGCGGAGCTCGTCTCGCAGATCGAAGCGCTCGCCGGCTGCTGCGCGAAGGCTGGCGTCACCCTTCGGTACGTCAAGCCTCACGGAGCGCTTTACAATGTCGCGGCGCGTAACGATGAGGTTGCAAGAGTAATCGCCAAGGCCGTGCAGCGGGTAAATCCGTCACTGGCGCTGCTCGGCCTCGCCCACAGCACGCTGATCTACGAAGCCGAGCGTGCCGGGCTCACCGCTGCCTGCGAAGCATTTGCGGATCGCGCCTATCTCGCAAACGGTACCCTGCTTTCGCGTGACCGACCTGGTTCGGTGCTGCACGACGCCAATGTCGTTGCGCATCGCGCGCTCGTAATCGCGCGCGACCATTACGTCGAGACGGTTGACGGCGTGCGTCTCGAAGTGAAAGCCGATTCACTCTGCATACACGGGGACAATCCCGAAGCTATCGCGCTCGTGAACGCGACGAAGGCAGCGCTCGAGGCAGATGGGTTCGTAATCCGGCCGTTCGCTTGAGTGCCGCCGAGCTCCAGTTTCTATCTCTTGGCGATTCCGCGATTACCGTAGTCGTCGGCGACGGGATTTCTCGAGAGCGAAGCGCCGATGTTACTCGCCTCACGCGCGCTGTGACAAACGCGAAAATCGACGGCGTGCTCGATGTAGTCCCGTCGTATGCGAGCTTCGCGGTTTACTACGATCCGCGCCGCCTGGGACACGAAATGATTACTAACGGTCTCCGGGAGACAATCGCACTGGCGGGCGAACGTAGCGCGAGCGTGGCGGCCGCCGACACCCAGGGGAAAACCATTCGAATTCCAACTCGATATGACGGCGAGGATCTCGCTGACGTCGCCGTCAAAACCGGATTGTCGCGCGACCGGATTGTCGAGCTCCACTCGTCGCCGGAGTACCGCGTGTATGTGATTGGATTCGTTCCGGGGTTTGCATATCTGGGCGAGCTCGATGAGGCCCTGGTTTTGGCGCGCCGAGCGACGCCAAGGAAGCGAGTTCCCGCCGGATCCGTTGCGATCGCCGAGGCGCAGACCGGCATCTATCCGTTCGCGACGCCGGGAGGATGGCATCTGATTGGAACGACACAAGTGTCGATGTTCGATGTCGCCGCCCCCGACCCGGCGCTGCTTCGCGTTGGAGACACGGTGATCTTCGAGCCCATCGACTGATGATCGTCGTCGATCGAGCGCCTCCGTATCTCACAGTTCAGGACGCGGGCCGCTTTGGATATCGTTCGAGCGGAGTACCTCCGGCGGGAGCGATGGATCAGTGGTCGCTCGCCATGGCAAATGTCTATGCAGGCAATCGACGAAACGCGGCCGCGCTCGAGTGGGCCGTCGGAGGCGGAGCGTTGCGGTTCAAGCACGAAACGATCATCGGGCTCGCCGGCGCAGAGATCGATGCGTCGATCGGCGATCGACCTGTTCAATCGCCCGGACCGTTCGTGATCAGGGCGGGAGAGGAACTGAATGTTCGGGCGCTTACGGCGCGGAGGTTCCTCTATCTCGCGTTTCGCGGCGGAATCGAGTGTCCGGTCGTTCTCGGCAGCCGGAGCACGTATCTGCCTGCGAGCTTCGGCGGAGTTGAAGGAAGAAGGCTCAGGAGCGGGGATGTAATCAGGTCCCGAGCGATGGCCTTGCCGCAGAAGCACAGCACGCACGGAGGACTTCGGCAATCAGCGGGAGAGCCAGATTACAACGCTGCGACCGTTCGCGTCATCCCGCGATCAGAAGACGCGGCTGACCAACGCCATTCTGGCGCGCGAGACGCAGCCGGTGACCCTGAGCTGTTTGCGCGCTTCGTGGAACAGCCATACACCGTATCGGCCGCGTCGGACCGAATGGGTTACCGTCTCGAGTCGGCTCAGCCACTCACGGGAGTACGGGCGTCGATTACGTCAGAGCCCGTGTGTGCGGGCACTATTCAGCTCACGCCCAGCGGACAACCGATCGTGCTGATGGCGGACGCGCCAACGATCGGCGGCTATCGCATAGTTGGAACGGTGATCTCATGCGACCTTCCGATAGTCGCACAGTGTCTTCCCGGCATAACGCTGCAATTCGAGAGAGTATCCGTCGAGACAGCACACGCACTTCTCGAGCAAAGCGAGCGGGCGCTCCTCTCGATCCTTACGGCGTCCGCGCGAGCATGATGCTGACCACCGCATCCGCCAGAAGATCACGAACCGACTCGGCGTAGTGCAACGAATCGCCAACGTGAAGGCTGGAGCTTTTCCACGTATCGCCGCCATCGTTGGAAGTCATTGCCGCAAGGTCAACAACGTTGACTCCTTTT
>JBDSVO010000294.1:0-3008 GCA_039927215.1 Gemmatimonadaceae bacterium | reverse complement strand
CGAGAAGCAGAGTGTGCTCGATTCCAAACCGTTTCAGGTATCGGGCAAGCCGGATTGTCGGGCCGTACGTGTGATTCACAAAGAGAATGTGATCGCCGGCTTTCAGCAGTCCCATGAACACCGCGCTCACAGCGGCTATTCCCGACCCGAATGCCTTGCATGCCTCCCCGCGCTCGAGCGCAGCAAGCTTCTTTTCCAACACCTCTACGGTGGGATTCTGTCCGCGCGTGTAGACGTAGTTGTGGCTCTCATCGGCGTGAGCAGCTGCCAGAGCGTCGAAATCCGGGAACGCGAAGAGTGACGTCTGCACAATCGGAGTGGCCATCGGCTCGACGGCGGGCCCACGGGCGGGTTGGTCCTCCAGACAGATCCGGATGTCATCGGGCGTGATTGCCATGCGCAAAGCTCCCCGCCACCCGGCATCGCGTCAATAAGCATGGCGCCCACGCGATGGAGGAAAGAGATTCTGCCCATGAGCCTTCCAGGGCAGCTAAGCAGCCAGCCGTTTTTCCTGCTCATTCTTCCGGTCGTGGCGCTTGCCATTGGGCAGTACTGGTGGCGATACAATCAGGCGAGAACGACTGCCGAGGATTGGTTGAGGCGGCACCACTATCGCGCCAGAGAGCTCGATATGCCGTGGTTCCGCGGTCCGATGTTCGCCCCGTCGTGGGGCCGGAATTCAAACAACGCTTTCGTATTTCGGGCCGTTATCGACGATGTGGACCTGGGGGGAACGGGCTCACTGTGGCTGCGCGTCTGGACAACCTGGTTCGGAGGGATCGATAACGAGGTAGAAGTAGTTTGGGACGAGATGCCGGATGGGCGGCTCGATGGTTCCAAACCGCTCTTCGACCGCATCCAGGACATGCAGATTTCACTGCTCCGCCGAGTCGCGGACGGTGATACCGCGTTCTACTCTCCGAGGCATCCGGAGAATGGCGGAGGACCTGAATTTGATGCGACGGTAGAACATTTGATGGCTCTCTCTCGTCGCGGAATGCTGACCTGTGACGAGCCGCAGCCCGGCAAAATAGGGCAGACGCAATACTCCCGGCTCTCGAACGTTGCACTCACGGAAGAGGGCCGCGCTTTCCTCGCATCAAAGAAGGTGTGATATCTCGGGTTGGCCTGCCCGATGCAGGATGCGACCACGGTGTAAGCAGCACCAGGAACCAAAGACGGAGGCAGGAGATGAGAAGAAACGACAGAGACACAGAGCTGGCTCTCTTGATTGGTGCCGGACTCGGGGCGGCGCTTATGTTCATACTCGACCCGGCGAGGGGCGGCAGACGGCGAGCACTCGTGCGTGACAAGTCGCTGAAAATGCTGCGGCGGGGTGGCGAGGCGATTCACGAACGAACCGAAGACATCGGCAATCGTCTGACGGGTGCAGTTGCCGAGCTGCGCGGCCGACGTGCCTCGCCGCCGACGGACCTTCAGCTGGAAGAGCGTGTGCGCGCGGAGCTTGGGCACAAAGTGGAACACGCCAAAGCCATCGAGGTCTTGGCCGAAGATGGGAAGGTCACACTCCGGGGTGACGTTCTGCGTGAAGAGCTGGACGACGTGCTCGGCGCGGTTCGAGGAGTACACGGCGTTCGTGACGTAAGAAGCGAGATAAACGTCCGTGCAACACCTAACAACGATTAGGCGGATTATTCGGATTAGGCGGATTACTGCGAACTGCGGACTACGAACTAAGGGAACAGCCTCGCCATTGCCAACGCTGTTTCGTACGGCGCCGGGTCGTCGCGGTTGGTGAGGATCACGACAGTCAGTCGCTTGCCTGGATAGCGCACGATCACATTGCGAAATCCTGACGTCTCTCCGGAGTGCCAGAGAGATTCGCCTGTGATTCGCCATCCGAATCCGTATTTTACTTCTGGTTTGTCGGTATCTGTGTGCGGCTGGACGGCGAGCGCGCGCGACTTGTCGCTCAAGAGCCGAGCGTCGTACCACGCCGCGTCCCATCTGACGAGGTCGTCTATCGACGAGTAGATGCCGCCGTCGCCAAGCACGGCACTCGTGAGGCTCTGGTCTCTCCGCGTCCATTTGCCGTCCTTCATCGTGTATCCATACGCACGTGCCGGCACGGTGGATACGCCGTCCTCAAAAGCGATGGTGTGCGACATGCCGAGTGGTATGAAGATCCGCTCCCGAAGAAACCTCGCGAAGCTCTTTCCTGAAACACGCTCCACAATTAGCGCCAGCAGAGCATACCCACTGTTGCTGTAGCGATAGCCACTGCCCGGATTGAAGTAAGTGCCGTCCTGCGATTCGAGCAGATGAAGCACGTCCGCGTCGTGCAGCTGCGCCGTGGTGCCAGTCGGTATCACGTCCTCGTAGTCAACGATCCCCGACGTGTGCGAGAGAAGCTGCTTGATAGTGACTGGATCCACCGTGGCTGGAAGCGACGGAAGCCATTTCTTCAGCCGATCATCGAGCGCAAGCTTCCCATCCTCGGCCAACAGGAGAATTGCAGCAGCTGTGAACTGTTTGGTGACAGACGCAAGGCGGTAATTGGTCTCTGGCGTCGCAGCAATTCGATCTTCGACATTCGACTGCCCGTACGAACGACGGATCACAGGACGTCCGTCGCGGACAACGAGAAGCGACGCACCTGGCACATCGCCGGCGTACCCCTTCATCAGAACGTCTATCTCATCCATTGAACTACGCCCTGTTGTTACGCACGCGGTCAGGATGACGACCCCTGGAAAAATGAGCGTCATCGAGCGGACGAAGGCGACCATGTCCAATCACACCGAGCCGGCGCGCGCTCGTACCGCGGCAAATGCCGGATGCCGCTTAAGAAGAACGCATGCGATGGCGCAAAGCGCGCCGAGCGCAGCAAGAATCAGAAACGAGCCGGTCGTTCCACCAGTGCGATCCTTGACGAACCCAATCAGATATGGGCCGATGAATCCACCGGTATTTCCTAGTGCGTTTATCAGCGCAATGCCAACGGCGGCCGCGCTTCCGCTCAGAATCATCGAAGGGAGACACCAGAA
>JBDSVO010000293.1:0-10763 GCA_039927215.1 Gemmatimonadaceae bacterium | reverse complement strand
ACAAGATCGCCGATGATCTGCGCTCGGCGTTTCCGGTTTTCTACGATGACAGCGGCGCCATCGGGCGGCGCTACCGGCGTCAGGATGAGATCGGCACTCCGTTCTGCATTACGGTCGACGGCGAGTCGGCCGCCGGCAATGACGTAACCGTGAGGGATCGCGATTCGCTCAAGCAGGAGCGAATCGGAATAGACAGCCTTCGCGATTACATCGGGACTCGCATCGCGGGATGACGCAGCTCACGCTGGAACGATTGCGGCGGGGAGCCGAAGCGTTCACCGAGGAGATTGCGCGCGAGACATTCCTTGCGCATGCGGGACATAAGCCGGTTGCCGAGCTCACTCCGATCTACGACCGGCACGCCGCTGTGCTCGGCTCCGACGCGTTAGATCTAACGCTCGACCTGTTTCGCAGCTCGGCTAAGGGCACAGAAGAGCATCGGTCTGCGCGCTACCTGCTCGAATTCGAGCTCGAGGCGCAGGCGTCGCGAGAGCTGGCGGCGATCGACGAAGCGGAGATCGCATTCGAGAACTCCGCGTTTGTCGAGACTTCCGACGGCCGTCAGGTCCAATATCAGACGGCGGCAATCGAGATAGCAAACGAGCCCGACCGCGCTCGTAGACTCGCACTGGATGACGCACGCGTCGAGCTCGTAGAGCGGGAGCACGCTCCGCTCAGGCTCGAACGACTTCGTCGCGAGAAGGAGATCGTCGAGTCTCTCGAGATTGCGCCCACGTACAACAAAGCGTTCGAGGAAATCACTGGCGTGTCACTCGAGCGGCTCGCAGCCGAGTGCAAGGACTTCCTGTCCGAAACCGAGGCGATGTGGAACGACACGCTTCCGTATTTCCTGAATCGATCGCTTGGAATCCGGCCGTCACAGGCTACGCGCTCGGATGCATTGGCTCTCTTACGCGCGTCGGAATATGATTTTGCGTTTCCGGGAACAGGCCTCGAGAGCGCAGTCAGAAAGCAGATCAGAGAGATGGGCCTCGACCCCGATGCGGGCGGCCGCATCATCTACGATGTCGGTGATCGTCCAGGTAAGCGATCGCGTGCTTTTTGCGCACCAACGCGGGTTCCCGACGAAGTGTACCTGGTCCTGCGGCCGCACGGTGGGCAGAGCGACTACACAACGCTGCTTCACGAAGCGGGTCATGCTCTGCACTTCGCCCACACGCGTGCCGACCATCCATTCGAGTTCCGGTGGCTGGGCGACAACTCGGTGACGGAATCGTATGCGATGCTGTTCGACCACCGAATGCAGGATCGCGGCTGGCTACTTCGCTACACCGACCTCGACAAGGCGCGGATGCAACAATTCCTGCGGATGGCGGGCTTTGAGGAGCTGCATTATCTGCGACGCTACTGCGCCAAGCTTATTTACGAAGTGGAGGCATATGGAGACGAAGCCGACTGGGACGAGCTTCCGGACCTCTACGTCGAGACCCTGACCGGCGCGACGACCTTCGAGTACCGGCCGGCCGATGCGTTCATCGATTTCGACCCGCGCTATTACTCGACTCGGTATCTGCGCGCGTGGCAGCTGCAGGCCGTTCTCGATGAGTCCCTCGTTTCGCGCTTCGACGCAGACTGGTATCGGAACCCATCGGCCGGACCTTGGCTCGCCGGAGAGCTCTGGGCCGAAGGTCAGCGAGAGTCGGCCGAGGAGATCGCGGCGCGAGTAGGCGTGGGAGGGGAAGGCCTCTCCTTTGGTCCGCTGGCCCGAAACATCGAGAAGCTGCTTGGAGCCTGACCGCGCCTCTTTCGAGGCCGAAACCGTCGCCGTTCTTCAGCGGCTGATCCAATTCGACACGACGAATCCGCCCGGGAACGAGCTCCCGCTCGCTCAGTGGATCCACGGGAAATTCACGGCGGAGGGAATTGACTCGCAGGTTCTCGTTTCCGCTCCGAACCGCGGCGTCGTAATCGCGCGTATCAGGGGAGAAGGGAGCGGCAAGCCGGTGATGTTGCTCGCGCATATGGATGTCGTCGGCGTGGAGCGGGACAAATGGTCGCATGATCCCTTTGGCGGCGTTGTCGAGGACGGCTACCTCTATGGCCGCGGCGCGATCGACGACAAGGGAATGCTTGCCGCGAATGTGATGGCGATGCTCGTCATTCATCGCGACGTGGTTGCGAAGAGATTGAAGCCTGCGCGCGACATCCTGTTCGTCGCGACCTCAGACGAAGAAGCGGGTGGTGCTGCCGGCCTTCATTGGCTTGTGAATAACCATCGCGATTTGCTCGACGTCGAATACGCGATCAACGAGGGCGGGCGAACGCGGGTTTTGCCGGGCGGTAGACGCTATCTCGCCATCCAGGTCGCCGAAAAAGTTTCGCACACGGTGACTATCACCGCGCGCGGACCGGCGGGGCACGCGGCAATCCCTCGGGAAGGGAATGCAATTTTCACTCTTGCTTCAGCGCTCGCAAAGCTCGCCCATTATTCCGAGCCGATCTCGCTGACGGAGCCCACGCGTCGGTTTTTCGGCGAGCTCGCCACAGTCTGGACCGACGAGCGTGAGAGCGCGGCCATGCGCACGATCGCATCGGGGTCAGACGATCAGATTGCAGAGGCCGGAGCTGTTTTATCGGCCAATCTCGTCTTCAATGCGGTGCTCCGAAACACAATCTCTCCGACTTTCCTGGGTGGCGGAGTCCGCGGCAATGTCATTCCCGCCGAGGTGAGCGCGGGACTCAATGTCCGAACGCTTCCGGGACATTCGATCGACGATATTGTCTCTCGCCTGAAACGCATCGTCGATCAGGAGAATGTCGAGCTCACATCGTCCACAGGCGGAGACGACGGGCCCGCGTCAAATCCGGATTCCCCGATGTTCACCGCGTTGGCGCGAACAGCGAAAGAGCTCGATCCCGAAATGGCCGTCGTTCCCTACCTCGGCACCGGCGCGACCGAGAGCGCGGAGCTTCGGCGTCTCGGCATCAACGCTTACGGCATCCTTCCTTTCCCGATGGTGCCCGCCGACGAAGAGCGCATGCACGGACACGACGAGCGCGTGCCGATTGCATCTCTGCATTTCGGCACGCGCCTGATTTACGAATCAGTTCGTCGTGTTGCTACAGGAGCTACCTGACCGCGACTATTTGCCCTGCAACTCGTCAGCGATGCGCGCTCCATCGTACATCTTTCGTACCGCCTCGATCATTCCAGCGGAATGCACACTTACCGTTCGGGGCACGTCGGTGGTGAACAGGAACCGGTTGGCAATTCCCTCGATATTGGAATCGAACGCGAGTCCCACGACCTCCCCGTTCCGATTGACCAGAGGACTTCCCGAATTTCCGCCGATGATGTCGGCGGTCGAAACGAAGTTGTAACCAGTTGCCAGGTTGAGCCGGTCGCGCCGGTCTTTCCATCTTTTCGGAATGTTGAACGGATCCTTGTAGTCGAAAGCCGACGCGCGCTCATATAACCCGAAGAACGTCGTCTTGTAGGGTGCCACCGTGCCATTCATCGGGTAACCCTTCACGACTCCGTCACTGATTCGAAGAGTGAATGTCGCGTCCGGCGGCAAGGCTGTGCCGTACGTCGCGAATAGAGCCTGCCCTACGAGCTCTGCGTTCGAAGTGATGATCGCATTCAGACTGTCTGCGCGCGCGACGACGCGCCGGTTGAGCGGGTCGATCGCTCGAGCGAGAACAATGAGCGGATCGGTCGACGCAGCGACTGCGGCCGGGCCGCCCTCAACAAGCGCCTTGCGTGTTTCCAGATCGCCGAGGCGGGTGCCGCTGACGAGTGCTTCGGCCGTCTGCTCCGGTGTCCTGCCTGCGAGTACCGTCGTTAGGAACGGATCGTTGGGGGGAAGCTCCTGCTGTGCCGCACGGAGCTGCGCCGTGATGGAAGCCCTCTCGAGGGCCAGGTTGATCTGACGTGGTCCGAGGAGAGCCCGTTTGATAGCCTCCATATTCGGGCCGCGATAAACAGCAAGTCGCTGCGCATCGGGCTTGCCGGCCTCACTCGCAACGCGAACGATCTGCGCGGCCATCGTCATCAGCTGCGATCCGGCCGCATTCGGGCCGGGGCCGAAGCCATAGTATCGGAATTGCGGGTTGAAGCTGGCGAGCCCGCGTTGTGCGGCCGCAATCGCGTCCCATGATCCGCCATACCGGGCACGGAGCGCCGGGTCGGCGTTGATTCGCGCGCGGAATTCGTTCTCGAACGCTCGCTTCTGTGCCGTGCGCGTGCTGTCGAGAAGACCGGTGCGATATCCGGTCACCGCCTTGAACGAATTCTCCAGGCCGAAGACCTGGTTCTGGTAAAGCCTCGCCGCTGCGGTGTCGCGTGCCGCGAGGTCGCGGTAAATCGTCCGCGCGCGCTTGTAGCCGGCAAGCGTTGCAGGGTACCCGACATCCCGCAGAAACTCCATCTGCGCTAGCGTATTTAGGCGGCCCGTAGATCCGGGATTCCCGATTACGAAAATGAGCTCGTTCTCGGCGGCCCCGGTGGCGCTCCAGCGCAGGAAATCCGTCGGACGGTACGGTGCATTGTTCTCGTATACGCGAAGCAGCGCCATGTCGAGGTCGTATCTCGGATACGTGAAATTGTCTGGATCGCCCCCGAATGCCGCAATGCCTTCTTCCGGTACCATGACGAGCCGAAGGTCGCTGAAGCGCTTGTACCGATACAGTGAGTACATACCGCCCTGGTACAGCGACACAACCTGACAAGTCAGACCAGTCGCCTGCGCGCACTCAGTCTGCAGGCCGCCGGCGACAGCGGTCCTCTGCGTCGCCTGCTCTCCCGGAGTCGTCGCCGTAATACCCGCGCGCACCTTGTCGGTGACGTTCTCGATCGAGATGAGCTGATCGACGTACAGGCCGGGACACTTCTTTTCATCACTCAGATTTGCCGCGGCAAAGCCGGTCTCGATATAGTTGCTGTCTTTCGGCGAAACTGCGTCGGTGCACTCACGTGCGCAGTGATGGTTCGTCAGGACGAGGCCGTTCGCCGATACGAATGAGGCTGAGCAGTTCGGCAGCCTGACCGCGGAGAGTCGGACGTGATCGAGCCAACGCTGGTCCGGCGCGAAGTTGTAGGTTCGCCTCCAGTAGTCGGTTGGCGGGGCGTCGAACGTCCACATCGTGCCGAACTCCGACCGATAGGTGGCTGGGCCAAGCGGCGTGGCGGTGCCTGCCGTTTGGGGCGACGCAGACATGGTTGGCGACTGCGTGGTCGTGGACGGCTGAACTGTCGCGCAACCCGCGGCGACAGCCGAAGCCAGGAGAAGCGTAGAAATTCGCAACTGATGGATTACAGAAGGCATCGAGAATCCTGTGAGGTTGTCGAACGATGCAGAGCGAACGGGTGGGTGCTCGCTCCGCTTGTCCGGTGTGTCGTGGGCCGGTAGATTCTGATTGACGTCGACAAGAATAACCTATACGCGCGACGGTTGTCGCGTCCCCACCCGAAAGATGGCCGTCCCCACAAACTCCCAGCTCGCGCGAACAGTGCAGGAAAAGACGACGTCGTTATCGCCGGCAGACGTCATCCGCGAGGCGAAGTCGTTTTTCGCTCGCCAAAGCGGGGTGTATTCGGCGTTCGTCGAGCAGGAAGGACCGGCGTACATAACGCTGCGCGGCATGGGCGGGGAAGAGGTCGCAATCGGCATTGCCCCGGTGAAGGATGGGGGAGGGACACATGTCACCGCCTCCAGCTACCTGTTCGATCAGCAGATTGCGCGGCTGCTGAGCACTCTCCCACCAGCGCCGGCGGCTACAACACCTGCCGCCCCTCCTCAACCCACCGCCGCCTCAACAGGCTCGCCCGCGTGACATCTGCGCCGTTTGTCACAGGTCTTCGAACAAATGGAACGGTCATCAAGCTGGCATCCGGGGATGAGCCAGTGCTCCACATCCGCGTCCAGGTCATGGATCTCTGGGATTCGGTTCGCGTCGACGCTCCACCGACCGAGACTGTCCTGGCGGTGAAGCGTGCCGCCCTTGCCGCACTCTACCCGGACGGCGCCGATCCGAACGACCTCGTCGTGCGGTTGCACGGCTACGAGATACTCGACGAAGCCCAAAGCCTTTCGGAGGTCGGACTGCGGGACGGCTCGATCCTTCTCTTAGTTGCCCGCCGGCGAAGGCCAGTCAGGTAAGTCCGTGACCGGCGGCTCGCCGGTCGCTTTCATTTCCCACCGCGACTGCGGACGGCACGACACCGGCTGGGGCCATCCGGAGCACGTCGGCAGGCTGAGAGCCGTAACGCGCGCCCTTCGAAACAGTCCGGCGCTGTTCGACTCTGTCGAGCAGATCGAAGGGCGGCACGCCATTCTGCAAGAGATTACGCTGGTGCACAGTCCCGCTTACCTCGAGGTGATCCGCCAGATCGCTGCTGCCGGCGGGGGGAAGCTCGACCCTGACACTGTTGCAAGTGAAGGATCCTGGGATGCTGCGACTGCCGGCGCCGGTTGCGCACTGATCGCTGTGGACCGCGCGGCTGACTCAGGCGCGCGATCGTTCTGCGCCGTTCGCCCGCCGGGTCATCACGCGCTGAAATCGCGATCGATGGGATTCTGCCTGCTGGGGAACGTCGCGATTGCCGCACGCTACGCGCAATCTGCTCACGGCCTCGAGCGCGTATTGATTGTTGACTGGGACGTCCATCACGGTAACGGAACGCAGTCGCTTGTCGAGGACGATCCCGCCATTCATTTCGTGTCGATGCACCAATGGCCGTGGTATCCCGGAACCGGGGCCGCCGACGACAGAGGATTGCACGAGAACGTGTGGAATCTTCCGATGCCCGCGGCATTGCGCGCCGAGCAGTACATGGACACGCTGCGGCGGGGAATTGACGCAGCCACACATGGCTTCGACCCCGACATCGTGTTGATCTCCGCAGGATTCGATTCGCTGGCCGGCGACCCACTCGGCGGCTTCACACTCGAGCCTGACGACATTGCGACTTTGACTCGGGAGCTCGTCGAGCGCGCACGCACGTGGTGCGGGGGCCGACTCGTCAGCGTTCTCGAGGGAGGATACGCGCCGGATCGGCTGGCTGAGGGCTGCATTGCGCATCTCGCGGCGTTAGCCGATTGACTAGCTTGAAGGCGGCTCGCGTTCCATACACGACCCTAGAGGCTGATGGAAAACCCTGATAGCGGTAGCGCAACCTCCGTCGAGCTCGAAGACGGGAGAGGTGCGCGCATATCAATGGATCTCGCTCGCAACGGCGCGACTCCGTGGAGCTGTTTCCACTCCCCGGACGGTGGCGTGCGCAAGGGACTTTCGATCGACGAAATCCGGCGCATCGTCGAATCCGGTACGGGAAACCTGTGGGTTGATATCGACTACCGAAACACCGATCAGGTAGCACTGCTCGATAGCGTATTTCATTTCCATCCGCTCGCCATAGAAGACAGCCTGAACCCCAACTCGCGGGTAAAGATCGAGGAGTACAAAGGATTCCTCATCCTCGTCGTCCGAACGCTCGCGTTTCGCGAGGAGACTGAGGATCCATACGACATCGAAACAGTAAATCTGACATGCTTTCTCGGGCAGAACTTTCTCGTGACGGTTCACGGCGAGAACACCCGCCCAGTTGATGTCACGGTTGAGCTGCTCGACCGAAAGCCCGAGCTCGCCGAAGCCGGGCCCGCGCGACTGATGCATGCAATCGTGGACGAGGCGGTGAACGCCTACTTCCCGGTGATCGATCAGCTCGACGAGTTCGTGGATGGTCTGGAGGACCGAATCTTCGGCTCGTTCGACCAGAGCGCGCTTCGCGACATCTTCAGTGTGAAACGGCTCGTGCTCTCGCTGCGGCGGCACCTCGCCCCCGAGCGAGACGTGTTCGCAGTGCTGACGAATCGTCCGAGCGCACTTCTCACAGTCGACACCCAGATATACTTCCGTGACATCTACGACCACATTCTGCGAATCAACGACGCCCTGGAGACTTATCGCGAGTTGCTCAGCAACACTCTCGACAGTTACTTAACGCAGGTGTCGAACCGGCTCGGATCCATTACGAAGACACTCAGCGTCGTTGCCACGATTACGCTGCCGTTCATCATCGTAAGCGGAATGTGGGGCATGAACTTCGAGCGGATTCCCCTATCGCACACGGCACACGGCTTCTGGACAATGCTGGTCGTGCAGATCGTGCTTGGCGCTCTGCTTCTCATCGGATTGAAATGGCGCAAACTCCTGTAGACGCGCTTCGCCTTTACGGCGTGGCTGCGGTGGAATCGAATGCTGTTCGCTCGCTCGCCGAGGGAACGACGATCATACCATTCCGCATGCTCGGCGCAGTCGTCGCGCCGGCGAAATACTCCCGCGTTTCCGTAGACGAAGCGGAGGTAGGCGAATACACGCGGATTCTCGAGGAAGTCCAGTCGAATACTGCCGTGCTCCCCGCCCCGCCGGGTACGGTCTTTCGAACGCGCGACAGTCTCGCACGGTGGCTCGAGCTGCACTACTTCACGCTGACGCAGGCAATGGGCGTGGTGGAGGGACACTCGGAGGCTCGTGTGACCATCACGAAATCAGCCAACGCCGACCCGAAGGACGCTACATCTGACGAGATGAAGGAGCACTCGAAGCAGCTCGCGTCGGTCGCATCGGACTCGATGCGGGTGCTGCGAGGGCAGGCGACTGCAACAATAACGTTGCCCGTTTCCGAAGACGATAATACAGTAATCGCGCAGGCGTCGTTTCTTGTGGACATGGAGCGCTGGGCGTTGTTCTGCGAGCTGGCTGCGAAGGAGGATCAGCGTCATACTGACCTCGATTTCCGGTTGAGTGGGCCGTGGCCTCCTTATGACTTCGTTCGGATGGAGTTCGGCAGCTAACGATGTTTTGTCCTGATTGCGGGTCGTGGAACCGGGCTTCTGCGGCTCGCTGCCTTCGCTGCAGTGAGCTGCTCCCGGTAATCCCTAACAGAAGCACTCAGCCACCCGATCCCGTCATCACCGCGCTGCGTCATGTGACCGGCGGTCGCTACAGCATCATGCACCGCGTTGGCGAAGGCGGCATGGCAAACGTGTACTACGCACTCCATGTAGCGCTCGACTGTCCGGTGGTCGTGAAGGTGATGCACCAGCACCTCGCGCGCGACGCCGACATGCGCGAGCGGTTTCGCAGAGAGGCCGAGTCTGCGGCGCAGCTCGTCCACCCGCACATCTGCAAGATTACGGATTTCGGATCAGTCGGAGACCAGGTCTATCTCGTGATGCCGTATCTGGCCCGCGGGACTCTCGCGGATCGCATCAACAACCGCCGCTCGTTCCCGCCGGAGCGCACCGCGGCAATCGCCGCGCAGGTTGCCTGTGCTCTCGACTACGCGCACAGGCACGGACTCGTTCATCGGGACATCAAGCCTGACAATATTCTCTTCGACGAGGACGAGAACGCGCTGGTGACCGACTTCGGAATTGCTACCGGTCACTTTCGCGCGCGAATGACTGGCACCGGCAACGTGATGGGGACGCCGCATTACATGTCGCCCGAGCAGGCGCGTGGAAAGCTTCTCGACGGCCGCAGTGACCTGTATGCGCTCGGCGTTGTGATCTACGAAACGCTTCTTGGATTTCCTCCGTTCGACGGAGCCGACGGCTATTCCATCAGCTACAAGCACGTCACAGAAACGGCGGCCGCGCCGGACATTGTCGACTCGAGGATTTCTCCGCAGCTATCTGCGATCGTCATGAAATGTCTCGAGAAAAAAGCGGCCGACCGTTATCAGCGCGGAAATGATCTGGCCGATGCGTTGATCGCGTTCCTTGCCGGGTCTCAGGCGCCCGAGGATCTGCGTGGAGCCTGGAGCGCTCGTGTTGGCGCGTCGCGAAGCATTCTGGCGCCTGCCGCGAGCCAGGTGTGAAGCTCTCACACGAAGTCATCTCGCTCGAAACACGCTACCCGTTCGTGATTGCGCGAGGCGGATATGCGGCGCATGAGAACGTCGTAGTCCGACTCGTTGACGATCAGGGAATTGAAGGCTGGGGAGAAGCGGCGCCGAACCGCTATTACGGGGAATCGGTAGGCTCTGTCGTCGCCGCGCTCGAGCAATTTGTGCCAATCCTGAGCTCCGCCGACGCGTGGTCGCTCGAAGCGATCGAAGCCCAGCTCAATCGCGTTCTTCGCGGCAACGGTTCGGCGAAAAGCGCGGTGAGCGCTGCCCTGCACGACATCGTCGGAAAGCGTCTCGGTGTTCCCGTTTACCGCATGTGGGGCCTCGACGCCGCTGACGTCCCGCTATCCAGCTTCACAATCGCCATCGCCGACAATGATGGACTCCGTCAGCGTGTTGCCGACGCGGCGCAGTACCCGATTCTCAAAGTGAAGCTCGGTACCGACCGGGACACCGAGATAATTCGTGTCATTCGTGAGGCAGCGCCGGACAAGCGTCTGTGTGTAGACGCCAACGCTGCGTGGACGCCGGCAGAAGCCGTCCGCATGACGGTCATCCTCAAGGACTACGACGTCGAGTTCGTGGAGCAGCCTGTGGCGGCGCACGACATCGATGGTCTCCGGTTCGTACGCACACGGTCGCCGCTTCCGATCATCGCCGACGAATCGTGCCTCGTCGCAACGGATATCCCAAGGCTCGCGGGAGCTGTCGACGGCATCAACTTGAAGCTCGCGAAATGCGGGAGCCTGCGTGAAGCAGTGAGGATGGTTCACGTCGCGCGCTCGTTCGGAATGATGGTGATGGCCGGCTGCATGATAGAGTCGAGTCTCGGCATCTCTGCCGTTGCGCAACTCGCGCCGCTACTCGATCACGCGGATTTCGACGG